>JBFWKK010000059.1:0-15777 GCA_050252715.1 Sphaerochaeta sp.
CGGTGTGCAAGACAGGAAGAAGTCCAAGCGGAATATTGCTGTCAAGGACCATGATGCAAAAGCCAGGATTGATGGTGCCAGGATCTCCGGCGCAGATGGCAAAGCAGGACGATTGAAAGCCCAGATAGAAACACGTGCAGAACATTTGAACGCTTCACTTCAGAAGATGCAAGGCAACCTTGTAGAGGCAAACATGTTGGACCTAGGGAAACCTGTCTCCGGGATCACCATTGAAAGCAATCCCCTGAAGCGTGACTTGGTAGCCCGTATTACTCCAGGTAGGTTGCCCTTGGGCCCCGAGCGAACCCTTTTGCTTAATTCCCTGGAAATCGGTCCAATGGACCGCATAGCCATTACGGGAAGGAATGGGAGTGGAAAATCCACCTTCATGCAGTACCTGCACTCCTTGATTGCATCACAGGGCATACCACTTGCCTATGTTCCTCAAGAGCAAGAACGTTCTGCCTGCTTTCAAGCCTTGGAAGATCTCGAGGCAATGGATCCAACAACCAAAGGCCGTGTTCTCTCCAGTCTTACACGACTTGGAAGCGACCCTGATCTTATCCGCTCTTCTGTCCTGGCGAGTCCTGGAGAAGCGAAGAAACTTCTGCTAAGCCTGCTTTTCGAGGAGCCTGTCTCAGTACTGTTGCTTGATGAACCGACCAACCACCTTGATCTTCCCTCTCGTCTCGCCTTGGAAAAGGCACTTGGTGCTTGGAACGGGGCAATTGTCTGCGTCAGTCACGATGTAGCGTTTCTGGATGCTGTATGCACCATACAATGGCATATCGACAAGGAGTTGGGTCTCACTAAAAAAAATTGCTGAGGAGGCAATACTAAGGTTCTTGAGGCCTCCTAGTGCCCGTCTAAGGTCGTGTATTAAGATTCTTTACTGAATCGCGGATGATCAGATCGGCTTCCAGCAGTACCGTTCTTCCCTTGCCTGTATATTCCCCATGCAAACGATCAAGGATGTAGGAGGATGTATAGTAGGCAATTTTATCGATAGGTTGTGCTATTGCGGTAATTGGAGGGGTATAGAGAGTAAGAAACGGTGGATCATCATAGGTTATGAGGGATAGATCATCAGGTATTGAGATTCCCAGCTCTTTCAATGCCTGCATTGCTCCCATTGTCATAGGATAGTTGCTGCTGACCAGTGCAGTGATGGAAAGCTTTTTTGTAGTGAAGTTCTTCATTGCCTGGTATCCACTTTCAGGAGTCCAGGAGCCTTGCATGATCAAGGAAGGATCAATGTCGATATGCGCATCACGCAGTGCTGCCTTGTACCCCTCAAATCGTTTGGCGGCACTGGACTCATCTAGTTTTCCAGTAATGAATCCAATTCTCCTGTGACCCATTTGCAACAGGTACGAGACGGCACGATACATTGCTTTATGGTCATCCACAAAAACCTTGTCTATCGGTAACTCTTCAATATCGTTGTTGAAAACCACCACAGGTTTGCCTAATTCAAGAAATTTGGTAATGGGGGCAAGTTCATAACGGCCATTAGCCATTGCAATTGCGTCCATATTGCGATTCCTAAAGAAATCGAATGCTTCCTGGAAAATCGAAATATCATCATTATGATGGAGCGTAATGAGCGTATAGTTCTGGCTTCTGAGAATTTGTGACATGTTTGCGATGACACCGCTACTGAATTGATCAAACCCACTCACGAGCAGTCCAATCGTAGAACTGTTTTTTGTCTTCATTGATTTCGCAATGAAATCCACGGTATAGTCGAGGGTTTCGATAGCATTCTGTATTGCTACGCGGTTTCTTTCCTTTACCTTGTACCCATTGATAAAGCGGCTCACTGTACCAATGCTGACACCAGCCATCAGTGCCACTTCCTTGATTGTGCTTGTTTTTTTCTTTGGGGAGTTGCTTTCCATCATAATTACCTAAACGGTAGTATACATATATTTGTGAAACTTGAACATAGATATCTATCTTCCATCTCTCCCTGCAAGGGAAAGATGGAAGATGAAACACGGTATAGATAATCCTCGCTGCAATTAACGAGGTACTTTGAAACCAACCATGGTTGCTTGAGCCGATTTGCTCTCAATTATTATTTTTGAAACCCCTTGAGCATGCTCATGCCTGAACGAGAGGCTTGGATCTATCCCTTCTACATTTTCGTAGAATTCGTCAAGCGGATACTCTTTTCTACCGTCTTGTACCGTGAAGAAGATATAGCGATAAGCATCAGTATGGGTGAAATACAGCACATGACCACCATCCAGTGATATGGAACGTTTCTCTGTACAGTAGGTATCATAGATACCTTCTCCGTAAAGGTCCAACCAATCTCCAAGAGCTTCCAGACTTTGTTGTTGCTCCTGTGGGATTGTGCCATCACCCTTGGGGCCGATGTTTATCAAGAGGTTCCCATTGTTTGTTACGGTCTTGACCAATAGATCTATGAGCTCATCTCCGCTCAGAATATCGTCCAAACTTTCATTTCTGTTATAGCCAAATGAGAGTCCCAACCCCCTGACCATCTCCCAGGGTTCTTGTGGATTCACTTCTCCATGTTTGTACTCAAGGGTCTTGTAATCCCACCACACTGAATTCCATCGATCATTTACCACTCCTGTTGGAATGGTGTTGTAGTAGTGGCTGAATACGTACGGAAGGTGATTTTCCCCTGCTTTTGGCCATCCAATATCATTCCAGAGAATTTCTGGTTTATAGGTATCGATCAGCTCCATTACTTGTTGATAGGCATAATCTGCATATGCATAGGTTGGGTCAACCACAATTTTCGTGTCTTCTTCCGTATACATGGGATCTTTCGAGAAAGACCAGTCGATGAGTCCAGAATAATACACACCGAATTTTATTGCTTCATCTTCAACAGCTTTCTTCAAATCGCCAACGAGGTCACGTTTTGGACCCCGCTGTACACTGTTGAATGCCGTATGCTTACTCGGCCATAGACAGAATCCGTCATGATGTTTTGTGGTCAGGACAATGTACTTGGCCCCTGACCGTTTGAAAAGGTTGGCCCAGGACTCAGGATCGAACGATTCAGCTTTCCATTCATGGGTGAAATTCTCATACGGATAATTCTCTCCGTATGTTTTGACATGATGCTCATAGGTTGGCCCATACCCGATGCGAATGGAATTTTGATACCATTCAGCATAGGGATTGTTTGAAAACCATGTTTCGTCGATTGGTATTTCTCCCAGTTGCCATGTTACTGGGGCATATGCGGGTACAGAGTATGGGCCCCAATGGATGAAGATTCCAAGTTTTGCTCCTCTGTACCACTGGGGAGCTGTATGGTTCCGGATAGACTCCATTTTTGGAGCATACGTTTGTTTTGTCATGATTTGTCCTGCCTTATCCTTTGTCTCCAGAAGCGATGGTAGCACCGCCTCCAAGAGCTTTTTGAAAATATATGAAAATGAGGATGGGGATTGCGGTCGTAATGATTGATGCTACGGCAACGAGGTCCCAATTGGGTTCCAATGCGCCTTTGATTCGTGCCAGAAGGGGAGGGAGTGTCACATTTTCCCGTAGGAACAACATAGGCATAAGCAAATCATTCCATGTCCACATGAACTGCAGAATGGCAACTGATGCGATGATGGTAACAAGATTTGGAAAAACTACAACGAAGAATGTTCTCAGATTTCCACTTCCGTCGATTCTTGCTGCCTCAATGATTGAATAGGGAAAGTCCTTTAAAAAAACCTTCACCATGAATACCGACCAAGCAAACGCCAATCCTGTTTGTGGAAGAATAACAGAGAAGTAGTTGTCAATAAGACCCATCTGTCTGAAGATTCTGAAAAGAGGAAGGATCAAAATCTGGTTGGGAAGTACAAAGGCATTGACCAGAAGCAAAAGAGTAAGCTTTCTTCCAGGGAATCGTAGGTATTGGTAGGCGTATGCTGCCGCTGGGGCAAGTACTACCGGCAAGAGCGTTGACAACCCTGAAACGATAACGGAGTTTATAAACGCCGAGCCCAGTGGATATTTTTGCCAGACAACTTTCCAGGCATCGAGCGTGAAGGTGAAGGGATGTATTTTCCACCAGCCGGTCATAATCTCAGACTCTGGTCTTACCGACATCAGCAGAATACCAATGATGGGAATTACCCACAGAGCGCTCACTACAAACAAGGTTATTTGTGGTAGTATCGATACTCGTCTTATACTCATGTCAAGAAGCCCCCTCTGTACGTTCTTTTATCAGTGGAATTGCGATGAAGAGCACAAATAGCGTCAGTACTACAGTTGCCGCTGCTCCATACCCCTGCTTGAAAAATAGAAATGACTCCTTGTACATGAAGAAACCCAACGTTTCCGTTGATCTTATAGGTCCTCCATCTGTCAATATCAGAATGATGTCGAATGCTTTTAGGCTTCCCAGCATGTTGATGAAAACGGATACCTTTACGCCTGGAATTGATAACGGGACAAAAATCTTTCTCATAAGCATCCAGGGAGAGGCTCCATCAATTGTGGCAGCTTCCAGGATTGAATTAGGTATGGCACGGATTGACGCAAATATGTTTAGGAGGGGAAGCCCTGTCTGTATCCATATGAAAGCTGTCAGAACCGCCGCCAAGGCAACGTTTCTATCACCCAGCCATGCTCGTGTCAGAGCCTCAAGTCCAACTGCCTCCAGAATCCCGTTAAGCAATCCACCGGTTTGACGAAAAATGCCGATCCACATTAAACCGCTTACCACTGGAGAAATACCGTACGCGAGAAAAATGGCTGTTCTATAGGGCGTGCTCTTTCGTGGGATCAATCCTGAGAGAAGTGCAATAATCCACCCGAGACCTACTGAGAGGCCTGTGCTGGCAAAGGTCCAGATCAAGGTAACCCACAGAGATCGCAAGAAATTCCTGTCTTGGAAGAGCATCTTGTAGTTCTCAAAGCCGATAGGTATCTGCTTGCTTAGGCCGTTGAGCTCGTAGAAACTCAATTTGAATGTTGAGAATGCTGGATAAAGCACAGTAAATGTAAATAAAATAAAGACTGGTCCTATCAGGATGTAAGCATCCCAATCAATGGTTTTTTTCCTCATAGAGAATCCCCCATGTTCCTTGGCAATACGCAAGATTGACATGAACATACCATGACAAACCCCGAAAGATTTGACATGGTATGGCTACGGTGTAATCAATAAATTCTATTTGCAGCTGCTTCCAGATTTTTCTGGACCTTGGCAATATTCTCGTCACTTGTGTCGACAATGAATTCCTGCAGCTGGATTCTGAATTCACTGCTCATTTCAGGGGGTAGAAGGTCGTCAAGAACAAAGAATACCTCTGCACCTTCACTCAAGGTGAGATACTTCTTCAGTATTGGGTCATATGCAGAGAGATCAGCACTGCTGGATGGGGTGGTGGCTCCATATTTTGCAATGATCTTGGACCCTTCAGCACTGAGGACGAAGTCGATGAATGCAGCACCGCCATCTGGATTGGATCCAGTTGCCAAGAGCAGCAAACTCTTTCCATCAATACTCATTGCTTTTGCATGTTCCTCATTGATGGCAGGGAACATCATGAATGAATAATCTTCTGCGGGGGTGAGCCCATAGGTATCCTTTGCGGTGTTGTTCACCCAATTGCCAATGAGGTTGTAGGCTGCATTCTTCGCACGCATTACCTGATCGTATGCCTCATCCCACTCCAAGGAGAGAGAGGTATTGGGTTCAAAAGAGTGCTCAAGGAATGTTCTGAGATTCTTGAATGTTTCAGTGACCTCTGGAGCGGTCCATGGTGCTTCTCGTTTGGTGAGTTTATCGGCAAATGCAACACCAGCAGTCTTGAGCAGTGTGTTTTCAAACCACTCGGTATGAGCCCAGGTTTTTGCACCAATGGAGAGTGGAGTGACTCCGCTATTCTTGATTTTCTCCAGATCATCCAGCCATGCTTCCATGGTTGATGCTTCACCCTCTATGCCAGCGTCCTCCATTACATCGGTACGGTACCAAAGTGCACTGCGGTTGCCAGCAAGGAAGTACACCGTATAGATGTTGGAATTGAAGGAACCAAGAGACTTCCAGCTTTCGTTGAGATATGAATCCCAGTTGTAAGAGGACCAATACCCTTCTAGAGGGAGCATCAGGTCCGCATCTGCCAATTCCTGTTCAAAGGCAGGCCAAGTAGACATCATGACATCATATTTTTCGCCTGCAAGCAATGCTGTTCTGATGCCGCTTCTCGGATCACCTGCTCCCCCAGCGGTTTTGATGTCAGAGATGGAATACTGGGGATTTTTTTCCACAAAAGCTTTCTCAAGCTCGACAATCATATCGCTTTCACTTCCAGTCAACCAGTTCAGGACTCTAATCTCGCCGCCTTCTTTCTTCTCGTTGCTCTCTGGATTACCAGAGGCGAATACAAAAGATACGGCCATGATGAGTACGAATAGAAGCACAGTAAATTTTTTCATAATTTCCTCCAAATGTTTGTAGCTGTTTTTCATAATATCATAACGTTTCAATTTTGCAATAAAAATATTTACTTATTTATAGGTATATATATAAAAATATCCAAAACCGATAAATAATATTATAAATTAAAACGTTTTTATGACATAGCATTCATTTTACCCTTGTAATGATGTTTTGCTTTTTCCTGCAACCTTCAGTATCATAGGAGCAGGAGGAACAACGCATGGACGATTTACAGGCTCGATTTGAAGGATTGCCACCAAATGCAACAGAAAAGCAGATTGAGAAGACTGCCCAAGATTTGGAACGTAGACAGTATATGCCACCCTTGATCTTGGATGTAAAGGACTTTTTTCATCTCACAAGAGAGGGGATGTTGGCTGAGTATAAGCGGGTAATAGCACTTCCAAATGAGAGCGAGGAACTGAAGGCTGTTGTTGGCATTGGAAATCCTGAGGAGGTCAAGGAAAAACATCTCACCATGTTGATCAACCAGTATGAACTGCTTCACAACCTTCGCCTGGGCGATGGGGATGCATGGGCGACGGTCAATGAGCTGTACGAGGATGATTGAGCCTTGGATATACCAATTTGCAACAGATGTGCAAACGGAAACGAACCGTGTTTGCACCATGTACCACTCTTCGAGAATCTTGAGGCTTCCCAGATTCTGGAGGTCCAACGACTGATCAGGCAGATTGAGCTTGCTCCCGGTACGGTTTTGTTCCGCGAAGGGGATCAGGCAGATAGCCTCTATTTGGTCAGGAGTGGATCCCTCAAGCTGGTTCGCTACGGAGGTGATGGGCAAGAGTACATCCTCGATACTCTGTTTCCAGGAGATTTCTTTGGCGGTGATAAGCTTTTTCTCTCCAGCACGCTAAGGGAGACTGCTCTGGCCTCTGGACCTACAGGTATTTGCATGATCAAGGCAGAGGAGCTGCGGCACTTGATCCTCCAGAAGCCTGAGATTGCCTTGAAGGCTATGACGTATCTGAATGCAAAGCTTGAGCAGTATCGTCTTCAGGTGGAGATGCTCTCTACCTCTGATGTGGAGAAGCGGATCTGCATGTACCTTTTTGAACGCTCTCGGAAGACAGGTCGTACTCTGTTGCATCTTACCCAAGATGAGATCGGCAGTGCCTTGCATCTAACCAAAGAGACGGTAAACCGAAAACTATCGGATTTGAAAAGGCAGGGAATCCTCAGTGTTGAGGGAAAAGGGAAGTTGCAGATTCAAGATATGGCACAATTGGAAGCAATTTCCTTTGAACGTTGATTTAGATCATAGTTGGATTGCTGCACTCCTTGTAGACTTGGGATGAAACCAAGAACAAGGAGCATACAATGCAGAACATACCACTGAGTGAACTGGTAAAGAGTCATCCGAATACAACAACGTTTCTCAATGAGCGCCATATCGATTACTGTTGTGGGGGTTCAGACGCTCTCTATGATGCTATTACAGCAGAGGGCTACGAGATTGAACCATTTTTAGCTGAACTCGACGCTTTCATCCAAGCACAAGATGAAAAGATGGATGCAACCCTGGCAAAGGGGTTGTATTCGATGAGTGTAGAGGAACTGGTCAGTCATCTGGAAGCTACCCACCACAGGGATGAGCGACAGTTGCTCCAGACTGTAGACAAGAACCTCTTGGTACTACTCTCTGCCCACTATCAGAATCATAAGGACGAATTACGCAGTGTCTACAGCATCTTCAATACCCTTAGGGGGGAACTTATGATACACTTTGCACAAGAGGAAGAGGAGGTCTTCCCCTTGATGAAGAGAGAAGTAACAAAAGAAGCCTATGACAAGATTGTCTTGCTGGAAGCGGATCATGAAGCTGCAGGTACTCTGATCAAGCGTTTGATTTCTGAAACTCATGACTTCACCGCCCCAGCCGATGGGTGCCCAACGTATCGAGCAACGTATGCACTGCTTAAACAGTTGGTACAAGATATCTTCTTGCACATTTTTAAAGAGAACAGCATTCTCTTTCCCGCATATGAAAAAGGAGTGAGAACATGAAGCGTCCTGTAAAGAACAATGTATCGTGGATTGGAAAAATTGACTGGGAACTGAAAACCTTTCATGGTGATGACTATTCAATCAACCATGGCTCGAGTCAGAATGCCTACCTCATTGAGGAGGAAAAGACGGTACTGATCGATACCATCTGGAAGCCGTACGATAAACAGTTCAGGGAGAACCTCGAGAAAGAGATCAATCTGGATTCGCTCGACTTCATCGTGGCCAATCATGGGGAAGTTGATCACAGTGGTGCGCTTCCCTATCTCATGGAGCGAGTCCCGGACCTTCCCATATACTGCACAGCTAATGCTGTAAAGTCACTAGTGGGGCAGTATCACCATCCTGAGTGGAATTTCAGGGTAGTGAAAACCGGTGACAGCGTAGATATTGGAAATGGTAAACAGTTGGTGTTTGTGGAGATGCGCATGCTGCACTGGCCGGACAGTATGGCTACTTATCTGACGGGGGACAATATTCTTTTTTCCAACGATGCATTTGGCCAGCACTTTGCCGTGGAGGAGCTTTTCAATGACAAGGCAGACCAGTGTCTGCTCTGGGCTGAGGCAATGAAGTACTATGCCAACATTCTCAACCCGTTCTCCCCTTTGGTAACGCGAAAGATTGAGGAGATAGTAGGGCTTAACCTCCCCATCGACATCATTGCCCCAAGCCACGGAGCTATCTGGAGGGATGACCCCTTGCAGATTGTGCATGCCTATGCCTCATGGGCAAATGCCTATCAGGAAGACCAGATTACCATCATCTATGACACAATGTGGGATGGGACGAAGACGCTTGCCCATGCACTGGCACGTGAAATTCAGGATGTGAATGAAAATACCGTGGTCAAAGTATTCAGTATCAGCCAGACAGACAAGAACGATATCATGACTGAGGTGTTCAAGTCCAAGGCTATCGCACTTGGCTCTCCAACTGTCGGGAAGTCTATTCTCTCCTCGGTTAGTGGCTGGCTCCATTTCCTAAGTGAATTGCAGTTCAAGAAGAAACAGGCTGCAGTTTTCGGTTGCTATGGTTGGAGTGGGGAAGGTGTAGGTGTGCTCCGCCAGGAATTGGAAAAGGCAGGGTTTGCGGTTGTGGAACCTGAGATGAAGGTCAATTGGAACCCAACAGAGGAGCACCTTTCAGGAATGAGGGGCATTGCTGAAGCACTCTGTAAATGATTGTTCGCTTCAGTTCAATTGCCCAAACAGGACAACAGTGGTAGAGTCAAGGCATGGATGCTACAGCAATCAAGGCCTTGCATTATGAAACACTCGTTAGAGCCTCTGATGGAGCAGAATCAAAAGCAGGGGAAGCCTTCTCTTCGGCTTCCTCTCGCTTTGATGTGACCGATCCTCTTCCATTGCATATCAAGGAGTATGCCTCCTTGCTGTCATTGGAAGAGGGTAAGATCAGCGAGGCATACTATCATTGTCGACCCTTTTTCGAGGAGATGGATGAACGGGTAATGGTTATTGATGAACACAGTCCCTTCTGGCCTTCACAAGTAACCAGTTTTGCCTACTCCCCACGTTTTCTCTATGTACAGGGAAATATTTCCCTGTTGAAAGCCCCTTCTGTCTCTGTAATCGGTACCCGTTCCCCATCTCTGGAAGGCAAGAAACTTGCCTTGCAGACTTCTCTTGCGCTTGGAAAGGCGGGCTTTGTGGTTGCCAGTGGGCTTGCACTCGGTATTGATGGGGTGGCACATAAACTCTCTCTCTCCTCGGGGAATCCCACGATGGCGGTTATAGGAACCCCCTTGAACCAAAGTTATCCAAGGGAACATGCTGCTTTGCAAGCTGAAATTGCAGAGAGAGGGGTTGTAGTGAGTCGGTTCGCTCCTTCCACTGTCACGCAAAAGTGGCATTTCCTGCTTCGCAATCGCCTGATGAGTGCCTTGAGTCTTGCCTCGGTGGTAGTGGAAGATCGTGAGGGTGGTGGGGCTGTACGTCAAGCCGCCTTTGCCTTGGAGCAGAAGAAATATCTCTTCATCTACCAAAGCAGTGTGGAGAACCACAGCATTCTATGGCCACGTAGGTTTGCAAACCAGAGTCGGGTGTTTGTGATCAGAAAGAGCGAGGACCTTCCTCGTATCTTGAAGAAGGCAATGGAGACAAAGCGTACTGTTGGGAAGCCCAAGGAAAAGGCTGTGCAACTTGATCTGTTCGCTTTGGAAGAGTAAGAGTCTCTTCACAGCATCAGTATCTTGTAATAGCTCCATAATGCACAAGTATGCGTGCGTTATGGAGCTATAAGAGCGTGCTTTCTGCCTGGAATTCAGGAAACTCTTTCTCCCGATGGGTTGGTAGCGTTGGGTGCAAGGTGTTTGGTGAATCGGAATACTATTGGACGCTGGGTGAAGGAACCTGCACGAATCTGTTTGAAACAAAATGTATAAGAAGTTCATACATCGGTACACATAGTTTGCTTGTCTATCGCGGTATGATTCCAATAGATGTGGTTTCTTCTTTCACAAACAGCGACTGACTATCCAGATCTCACTTTCAAACATACTATCGAGCACCTCCTCTCTCAGAACGAGAAAAGCAATATGTTTCGCAATTTTCCTCTATTCATTGAACACTACACGCATAGTTGAGGCTGAACATCCTTGACATGAAAACGTCGGGGAGACTACTATCAACTATTATGAAAAACCAGCTCACTGCCAACGAATTACGGCAAAAATTCATTGATTTCTTCGTATCCAAGGATCATACCCAGATCAGTGGTGCTTCCTTGATCCCCGAGAACGACCCAACGGTCCTGTTTACCACCGCCGGTATGCACCCCTTGGTACCCTATATCATGGGAAGCGAACACCCTGCAGGCACCCGTCTTACCGATTACCAGAAGTGTATCCGAACCGGAGATATTGAAGCGGTGGGGGACCCACACCATCTCACCTTCTTTGAGATGCTGGGTAACTGGTCCCTTGGGGATTACTTCAAGAAAGAAGCTATAGCCTTCAGCTATGAGTTCCTCACAGAGGTCCTTGGCATTGACCCCTCCCTCTTGTCTGTGACTGTCTTTGCCGGAGACGATGAAGTCCCCCGTGATGAGGATGCTGCTTCTGCTTGGGAAGCCCACGGGATTCCCAGAGAAAGAATCTACTTCCTCGGCCGTGAAGACAACTGGTGGGGTCCTGCCGGGGAGATTGGTCCCTGTGGTCCTGACAGTGAGATGTTCATAGATACCGGCAGGCCTGAATGTGGACCAGAGTGCCGCCCTGGGTGTTCCTGCGGCAAGTACTTTGAGATCTGGAACGATGTGTTTATGGGGTACCAGAAGAACAGTGATGGTACCTATAGTGAGATGGGTAGAAAGTGTGTAGATACCGGTATGGGAATTGAGCGCACTATTGCTATTCTTCAAGGGAAGAAATCTGTCTATGAGACAGAGGTCTTTGCTCCGATCATTGCAGGAATTGAGAAGCTTTCAAATGCCAAGTATGGCGGGGATGAAGAGATTGATACCTCCATCCGTATTGTTGCTGATCATATCCGTACCAGTGTCTTCATCTTAGGAGACCAGAGAGGGGTTGCTCCTTCCAATGTTGGGCAGGGGTATATCCTTCGCCGCCTTATCAGGAGAGCAGTCCGCCACGCGCACAAGCTCGGTATTGAAGGATCCTTCCTGGGAGATCTTGCCCTGATCGTGCTTGATCTCTACAAGAAACCCTATCCCGAGATACAGGAGAACAAGGATTTCATCCTCAAGGAGCTGGCTCAAGAGGAGGCTAAGTTCTCTGAGACCTTGGCAAAAGGTGAACGGGAGTTTGAAAAAATGCTTCCCAACCTGCTCAAGGGCAAAAACAGGGAGATCAGTGGAAGGACCGCCTTCAAGCTCTACGATACCTACGGTTATCCCATCGAGCTCACCAAGGAACTGGCGGCAGAACATGGTTTCGCTGTGGATGAAGAAGGGTTCCATGTTGCCTTTGAGAAACATCAGGAGATCAGCCGAAGTGGTGCAGACAAGCAGTTCAAGGGTGGTCTTGCAGACCATAGTGAGAGAACCACTGCACTTCACACTGCGACCCATTTGTTGCATAAGGCCTTAAGAACCGTGCTCGGAGAACATGTCGGGCAGAAGGGTTCAAATATTACTGCTGAAAGACTTCGATTTGACTTTACCCATCCTTCTTCCATGACCAAGGAAGAGATTCAAGCGGTAGAGGATATGGTCAATGAACAAATTCAACGCAAACTGCCGGTGACCTGTGAGACCATGAGTGTTGAGGAAGCGAAGGCACAAGGTGCCATTGCATTCTTTGACAGTAAGTACGGTGAGCAGGTCAAGGTGTACTCTGTTGGCGACTTCTCCAAGGAAGTATGTGGAGGTCCCCATGTTGAGAATACCGGGGACATGGGTCACTTCAGGATTCTCAAGGAGCAGTCCTCCTCTGCAGGTGTGCGGAGGATCAAGGCAGTTCTGGAGTAGGGCAGGTGAAAGCATCCCCATACAGATAGAGTACTATGAAGCCCTGCAAGAGCAGGGCTTCATCATCACTATAGCTCAGACTTAATTTTCTTGGAGGCTACTCATCATCCTCATCGAGCATCAACTCATACTCAAGGCCCTTGTTGATGGGCACTGCAAGTTGTCCGCATGCTCCGTTGATCTCTCTTCCTCTGGATCGACGCCGGGTATAGTTGACCCGATAGCTATCCAGTTCACGGCAGAATCGATCAATCTCTTCCTCGCTTGGAGTCTCATAGGGGAGTTCCTCAGCAGGGTTCCAGGGAATGAGATTTACCACCACATTCATTCCAGCAACATAGGTGGCAAGCTTCTTTGCGCTGAATTCGTCAGTATTCACATCATGCAAGAGACAGTATTCAATTGTGAATCGTTTGCCGCCTAGATGTTGGTAGTGAAGCAATGCTCTCCTGAGGGCCATGATATCCCACTTCTCATTTACCGGCATAATCTTGGAGCGGGTTCGGTTGTCTGCACTCACCAAGGAGACTGCGAGTTTCACTGGAAGTTTCTGTTCAGCAAGTTTCAAAATACCGGGTACCACACCGCAGGTGGAGATGGTGATTCTCCTCAGGCTGATGTTGAAACCATCAGTCTGGTGGAAGTAACGGATCGATTGGGTTACCGGGGCGATGTTTGCAAGTGGTTCTCCCATTCCCATATAGACTATATGGGTAATCGGTTCATCACTTACCTTGAGTAGGTGGATATACTGCTCAATAATTTCATCAGCACTAAGATTCCTGAGCAATCCCATGGTGCCGGTCCTGCAGAAGGTGCAGCCCATTGCGCAACCCACCTGGCTTGAGAGACAGGCTGTATGTCGTCCGCGCTTGTCAATGAGCAATACGCATTCAACAATGCGCCCGTCATAGAGACGGATCCCCATCTTTGTAGCTCCGCTCTCATCGGTCTCGCTGGTCTCAACGGAGGAAGAGATGGGAGAGCCCATCTCCTCTACCAAGCGTTGTCTTTCAGCCTTTGGAAGGTTTGTCATCTCGTCGAAGGAGGTGACACCCTTCACCAGCCAATTGTAGATCTGCTTTCCATGGAAGGCTTTTGGCAGAGAGAGTGTTTCAGCGATGGTTTCTGCATCAAGTCCATAGAGTGAGCGTAGTAGATTGTTGTTCTGTTCCATATCCCCAGTATACCTACTTCAGCATGGAAAGGATAGCGATGGCGACTCCTGTTATACCTTCTCCACCAAGCAATCCACTTGCAACCAATCCAGTCTTGTCCTGGAGCTTTGCAGGTTCCGTTCGCTTCTTGAGAATAGCCTTCAGTCCCCCGGATACCAAGGCCCCCAAGCCCATGATGGAACTGATGTATATGGGTAGGTATACCCCGAGGCCCAATGTGGCACTGGGAATATTTGCCAGATAGAGTACCAAGCCGATACCGAGCCCAATGAGGAAAGCTGGAATATGACCAAGTCCTCCAACCATTGCCGAGACGGCTGCTGCTTGAGGAGCTGGTAGCTCAGCGGTTCCAAAGCCCCCAAAGGATGCTTTCATGATCAAAAGGACGAAGACGGAAAGAACCGCACCGATAACACCTCCAATTCCTTCTCCAAGAATCTGCTGTTTGGGATCGGTCTTGAGGAGGTACCCGCTCTTCAGATCATTCATTACATCTCCGGTCAAGCCACAGGCTACCGCAACCACGGCAGCGATGCTGAACGATGCAATGAGTGAAGGGTTGCTGATCAGCTGGATGACAAGCAGTACCAGGATACCGAAAATCTCCATCGGGTTGATGCCGGTTTGTCCGGTAAGCATGCCACTGAGATAGGTGGCGAGGTAGATGCCGGCCATCAGGACCAACGCCTCAATGAGTCCCAGCTCAGTGCCGAGAGAGAGTAGGAGGACAGAGAAGAGCAGGACAAGAGCAACTACCACTGTTGTTCGGTTGAGCGGTGTCTTGACCTTGTTTTCTAGTTTTTTCTGCGCCAGAAGTTTGGACCCAACTGCCTTGAAAAAGACCCCCAGCCCTGTTCCAATCATCAGGCCGATACCCAGATTCTGACGAAATACATCAGCCTCTGCCATGGACGCGAACAGCCCATGCTGGATACCCAGCGGGGTAAGAATGTAGTAGCCAAAGACTGCACCACCGAACCAGAGCAAGGCAAACAAGGGGCCGATGATCGCCCCGATTCCCATGGCCATGGGACTGACCCAGATGGAGAATGCCGGTATAAGGGCACTTCCCTTGAACAGGGTAAGGAGGGCGGGTATCTTGCCAAAGCCGTCACGCAGGACGGTGAAAAGCACAGACCCTCCCATAGAGGCAAAGAGTGTTTTTGCCCCTGCTCCGCCCTTTGAGCCAGCTTGCAGGGTGTTGTAACTTGCAATTCCCATAGGGTAGGGAAGAGCTTCCTCCACAATGAGTTTCTTTCGGTAGAGTGCAGAGAAAAGGGTTCCCAGGATTGCCCCGACCACAGTAAGAATGATCAGACTCACCGTAGAGAAGTTTGCATTGGGGTCAATCATCCAGAGTCCCGGTAGGGTGAACGCCAGTCCTCCGGCAACCATGGCCCCAGAGCTCATAATGGTATGGGTGACGTTGATTTCCTGCAGGGTGGAACCTTTCGCTTTCTTCAAAGCAGCCAGACTGACCACGGTCACGAAGATCGTTGGCCACGGCAAGGCGCCCATGCGAAGGGCAACATACATACTGCTGGCTGTGATGACCAGCAATCCGACAAGCGCAATAAGAGCCCCGCGAAGGGTAAGATGTCTGTTCATTATTTACACTTCCTCTCTATGTGTATGGTAATGAGATTCACGAGAAAACTCCAGAGGGTTTCTCATGTTCCCATC
>JBFWKK010000060.1:0-15593 GCA_050252715.1 Sphaerochaeta sp.
GCCTACACCTTGGTATTCGAGAATCTGATGGTAGAGTGCCAAGACTCCAACCATGCAACTTTCACCTACACAAACGAAACTCCTGTCCGTCAGGAAACCATCAGTGAGCAAGACAGAGACCATGCAAAGGGGATCGCTGAGTTTATTCACTGTGTCTCACAAGGAATCAAGTGCCCTTGCAGCATTGAAGAGGGATATAAAAGTTTATTGTATGTGTATGCTGCAACACAGTCTGCCGAAAAAAATGGAACCCCTTACACGACAAAGGAGCGCATGTATGTATAAGAAAGTCACCGTTGATGAAACAATGAATCCCTGTTTTCAGCCAATCGAGGAACGTTCTTTAGGTGATACTGAAGTTCGCGTCAAAACGCTATTTGGATCTCCTAAGCACGGGACAGAGCTAACAGGTCTAACCGAAAGCCCTTTCTCAAAACACTACTATGACGAAGAAGAGCATATCTTCAAGCTACGTGAGAAACCCATCAAAGAAACGGTCCAAGGTCTGGGAAATATGTGGGTTGGAATCATTGTTGAAATGGGTAAATCGGTAACACAATTTTCCCTCAACCAGAGGGTTGCAGGCTATGGAGTTCTTGCAGAATTCCACCAGCTGGATGAGAGCAATGTACTTGCCATGCCATCAGAAATGTCCTGGCAGACCGCTGTCTGTTTTGATCCGTTGCAGTTCGCCCTGGGTGGGGTTCGGGATGCTCATATCAGGGTCGGAGACAGGGTGCTCATCTCTGGTCTCGGTGCAATCGGTATGTTGGCAGCTAAGCTTGCACGCCTGTCAGGGGCCTCCTTGGTTGCTGTCAGTGATCCTGTTGCAATTAGGCGTGATATTGCCGTAAAGGCTGGAGCAGACATCGCATTTGATCCAACGAAAGATGATTACGGTTTGATCTTGCGTGACTATACCGGCGGAAGGGGACTCGATGCAGTGGTTGAGACCAGTGCCTCCTACTCTGCCTTGCAGCAAGGCCTAAGAGCTCTTGCATACGGCGGTACCCTGGCAAGTGTGGGATGGTTCAAGGAGCGCGAGGTTACCCTACACTTTGGGCAGGAAGGGCACTTCAACCAACAGAAAATTGTATTCTCCCGTGCATGCAGTGATCCCAATAATGATCATCCACGATGGAGTTTCACCCGTATCAAGGAAGAAGCTTGGAACATCCTTTGCAAGGGTCTGGTCTCTGGGGACGATATTGTCACCCCAATCGTACCATTTTCCCAAGCACCCACTGCTTACCGTGATCTTGTAATGACCCATGCTGAAGACTGTATCAAGCTTGGTGTTGATTTTTCATAAGGAGAAAGCCAGATGAAAATTACGTTTCTTGGAGCTGGGAGTACCATCTTTGCCAGGAATGTACTCGGAGATGTCATGATGACGCCTTCCTTGCAGGATGCTGAACTGGCACTCTATGATATAGATAGGGTTCGCTTGGAACAATCCAAGAATATTTTGGAGGCTATCAAGAGAGGAATCCCCAACAGTAGAAACCACATTACTACCTATTGCGGGGAGGCCAGTAGGAAAGATGCCCTTCGTGACGCCCTGTTTGTGGTCAATGCAGTCCAGATTGGAGGATACAAGCCTTCAACGGTCATTGATTTTGAAATCCCAAAAAAGTATGGGCTCAGACAAACCATTGCAGATACACTGGGAATCGGCGGTATCATGCGGGGGATGAGAACACTTCCATTCCTTCGTGATGTTGCGCAAGAGATGGAGATGGTAGCCCCGAAGGCATGGTTCTTGAACTATACAAATCCAATGTCAATCCTAACAGGGTACCTTCAACGCTACTCACAGGTGCAAACAGTTGGTCTGTGCCACAGTGTACAAGTGTGTTCTGAACGGTTACTCAAAAATCTGGATCTTGAGCACTACCTTGAGGGAAGAGTTGAATTGATAGCTGGAATCAATCATATGGGTTGGCTGCTCCGTATTGAAGATCGAGAAGGAAGGGATCTGTATCCAGAGATTAAGAGTCAGATTGAGGAAAAACAACGTACCAAGCATAGTGACATGGTCAGGTATGAGTATGTGAGGAAATTTGGCTACTACTGCACTGAATCAAGTGAGCATAATGCTGAATACAACCCCTACTTTATCAAGAAACAGTATCCTCAACTCATCGACCAGTACAATATTCCTTTGGATGAGTATCCAAGACGCTGTGAAAAACAAATCAGTGAGTGGGAGCAACAGTATCAGGAATTGGCCAACAAACACATCATTGAACATGTCCGCAGCAGGGAATATGCAAGTCATATCATGGAATCGAGGGTAACCAATACTCCCTATACAATCGGAGGAAATGTTCTGAACAAGGGTTCAATCGGCAATCTGGTTTCAGATGCTTGTGTGGAAGTGCCTTGCTTGATAGATGCTAGTGGAATCCATCCAACTGTTGTAGGCAATCTTCCTACACAACTTGCAGCACTCAATAATGCCCATATAGCCGTGCATCAATTGACTATTGAGGCATTTGTTTCCAATAAGAAGGAGGCTATAGTCCAAGCAGCACTGTTAGACCCTCATACCTCTTCTGAGCTTTCAATTGATGAGATTGTGTCAATGACAGATGAGCTACTTGAAGCTCATGCCATCATATTGCAATAGATTCAAAAGCCCCTTCATTTTGGAGGGGCTTCACTCTGTTTAGGCATAGCAATAGGACTTAGTGTGAGTCGCATACCTGCTGGGCTCACACAGTTTGCACTATTGTATCACCTTGGGAACAAGAAACGGTATACCCGAGAGAACTCTTTCTTTTGCAAAGTCACAAAACACTCGGCACTGGTCCCATAAACAAGCCATCCAGATGTATCAAACACCATAACCATCCAATGATCTTTTCCAGAATGTATATGCTGGAACTTGAAATAGCACAGCTCTAATCAGCTATGCTTGTTGCTTGAGTATTCTATCCACCACCAATTGACGAAATTCGGGAGTCAACATGCAAAAATATGCAGTAAATCCAGTCACTCGGACAACCAGATCTGGATACTGTTCAGGATGACGATTTGCCTCCAACAGCTGTTCCTTATTGACAATATTTACATTAATCAGCGTTCCCCCGAGGGCAAAATGTGCAAGAATCAGTGACTTGACAATAGTTCGTGGATTATTGTCATCCAAAAATGGGTCAAACTCCAACTGCAAAGGGGCCGTATTTCCATATCCTGGTTGCATTCTAGCAATCGTAGAAGATAGAACCAAAGCATTCCCTTCCCCATCACTTCTCATATTTGGATTAGCACCATGGGTAATAGGCTCCCCAAATCTTCTCCCATCTGGAGTAGCCCCTACAACCCTGCCAAGCAAATGAGATTTTGCCCATGAAAAAAGTCCGGGTATGAAAACCAATGCATCTGTTCTTTGGTTTAAAACCATAGTGGAAAAAGAGTGTTCGATCTTCTCAGCCCAGGCATCCCCTTCCTTGTTGCTTCCATATTTTTTGCTTGAGCTCATCATTACCCTGAGCTGTTCACCATCAGGACCTAACCAGCTGGTTCTCAGTTGCACATTGATAGCCTCCCAAGAGGTCCGCTTCTCATGCTCTATTCGTTGCTCCAATGCCGCAAAACTATCAGCAACAGTACCAATTCCCGAGGCATCAATTGCCAGGTTGTAATACATTGCCCCGCCACTTGATACATCCAAGCCCTTTTCTATAGGGCCATGACTGAGTAGATTCAAAAGCAGTTCAGTCTCATTTTCCCCTTGTATTGCAAGATGAAATTTCATCGCATCGGCACATGCCTGTACCGCTACCTCCAGGTGTTCGATGAAAAGTTTCCAAAGCAAACTGGTGCTGGCTGTTTCGTGAGTTGGTATTGCTTGCTTTTTCACTACCGGAATATATCTTCCAATATCCCCACCCAGTCCCGGATAGCCGCATTGCTTCATCATATCCTGCCAGGCGATCTCAAACACCTTTGCAAGATTCACTTTGAAAAGGTCATTGAGTGTATATTCCATCCCAGGCAATGACATCCAGTTACAGCCCACCGCTATTCGTTTTCTTGCCAGACGAACATCGTAACCGAGCCTGCAAAACCCCTCTACAAGTGCTTTGTCTCCACTAAATCGAGGCCAAGCCTGTTTATAGGTAACCAGTAGATCAACAGCCCTATCGAAGAGGGCCATATCCATCCCATCATGTACACGTAAGGTTATATTGAGAGATACATTGATCTTTTCTGCTGCATCCAAAATTATATATGACATTTCACAGGTCTGATCTTTACCCTCTTCATCAGGACCTCCAATCTGCCAATAGACCGGATCATTTATCAGGAAACAGCCAAGATAGTACACTGCTTGATCACGAGTAATACTTCCCTCAGCAAGATCTTTTTCATAATATGGTTGCAAGAGTGTATCCAACTGCCCCCCAGCACCATCACGATTGAACGTTCTTGAGGCTAAATGGAAATAAGTTATCCACTGCAAAGCCTCCAGAAGTGTTGCCGGCTTGTCGTGCAACACGGCCTCGTTGGTTCTTAGTTTTCGTGCATAGTTGGGATCAGAGGAGGTATCTTTGCGGCTTTTCAGATCATCTATGTGATGCTGAATCCAGGTTTGAATGCTCTGTATCACACGGGTATGACTGTCATAGAATGTACTCTTTTCTGGATGCACCTGCTTGAAATGGGCAATCTTCTGCAACAAGCCATCCCACCCAAGCTCAAGTCCAATCGAATAATCCGGACAAAAATGAGCATCAAAGCCAATCCCAGCATCAACCTCATATCGGCATAGAAGTTCTTTCAGCGTTGCCGGCAACAGGGACTCCTTGAACTTGGTGGGTCGCATCTTGGACATGAAATACATCCATCGGCCACAGAGAATATCATCCTCATCACTATAGGGTACATGTTTCTCCATCAAATCGCAGAAGTTCTCAGTCCATCCTTCAATGCCATAAAAGCTACCGTCCGGATCGTTTGGAATGATTTCCCAAGAGAATGTTGGGACAACCCTCCCATAGTCATCTTCATCCAAGTATCCTTCATATGCCAATTTTTCTTGGGTTTGCTCCAGCTTTTTCTCTCGTAAAGCAGCAAGGCATTCCCAATAGGATTTTCCACTCATCTAAACCATCTCCTTCTCGACCAAGTTCTGTAAATGCCTGAGTACAGCTGCATCCAAGGCTTGTGGGTAGTCATAGGTTGCTGTCACACCAAATTGGGAATATTTGGGCAATCCCAACGGATGGTACCCTAACAATCGGTATCGTTTACAATGAGATAACTCTTTGACGAAGCTGACAATTTTCAACACATCTTCCTCTGTATCATTGAAACCCGGTATGATCGGGGTTCTTATCTCATAGCAAGCCCCTGAATTGTCCAGATTCCTAATATTCCTGAGTACCGCTAAATTGTCTTTTCCAATCCATTGACGATGCTTTTCGGGATCCATCACTTTTAGATCAACCATATAGTGGTCCACATACGGAAGACTCTCTTCAAAGGGAAGGCTTAGGTTAGTCTGCACAAGGGTGTGTATTTTTGCATCTTTACATCTTTTTAGAATCGAAAGCAGTGCAGGTAGTTGTACAAGAGGTTCTCCCCCACTAAAACTCACCCCACCACCTGAACGTTCGAAATACAAGGTATCTTCTACAATCTCTGCAAACAGACTGTCTTCAGAATACCTTGTACCACATAAAGAAAAAACCTGTTTGAAGCACTCATCAACACAAATTCCGCAGTTGTTGCACCTAGATCTATCTACCTTGATGGTTTCCTGTTCATAGGAGAGTGCATGCGTGGGACAATAGGGAAGACATCTCAAGCATCCATCGCAACGTGTTGCATCAACACCCAAAACAGGCTCATATCCGATCGCCTCAGGATTGTGGCACCATTTGCAGGAAAAGTTGCATCCTTTGAGAAATACAGTTGTTCTGATACCAGGCCCATCTTCAAGGGAAAATCGCTGTATTTTTGAAACAATATAATCCATGGAATATTCCTATTTTAATGACTCACCAAACATTCCAGCAATAAAGGTATCCTGAAATACCAAAAAGAGCAGAATAGGAGGGAGAACCATAAGAATACCCATGGCAGTAAGCCCACCCCAATTGGTTCCCCACGAACCCAAGAATGCCAAAAGACCTTGGGCAAGAACTCGTTTGTTCTGGTTCGTAGTCAATGCATAAGAAAAAGTGTAATTATTCCAACAGGTAATAAATATATAGATAATTACAGAAACCATTCCCGGTCGTATCATGGGTAATGTCACCCTAAACAAGGTCTGATATGAATTCAAACCATCTATCAAGGCAGCTTCCTCAATGGTTTTTGGCGTATTGATAATGAAATTCCGTAACATCCATATGGCTAACGGCAAATTGAAAACCATGCTCACAAGGACAACACCCCACAGGCTGTTGTAGAGTCCCAAGGTATTAAAATAAGAGACCAATGGTACAAGAATTGCTGTAGCAGGCAACATGGGGAGAATCAGAAGCGATAATCCAAGAAGATTCCTTCCCTTGAATTTGAAGCGTGCCAGCGCATATGCCGCAAATAGGGCCAAAGGAACAGCTAT
The DNA here is from genome assembly GCA_050252715.1 of Sphaerochaeta sp. Lineage (GTDB taxonomy): Bacteria > Spirochaetota > Spirochaetia > Sphaerochaetales > Sphaerochaetaceae > Sphaerochaeta. Next base: position 6,581 of record JBFWKK010000060.1, read on the forward strand.
CACAATCGCTCCGACTGATACCTTTATACTATTGAAAAAATACATAAGTATCTCTTTTTTCCCCAAGATCTCTTGGTAATTGTGTAGTGTCAGGCTACCGGGTATGAGACCGTAGTCATAGCGAGGGGTCAAGGAAAGTTTCAGCCCCCAAATGAGAGGGAACAAGGCAAAGATCGCTATAGCCAGATAGCAACAGAAAAGGATGCATTGCTTGAATATCTTACCCATAGAGATCTCCCTTCAGCAGAACTTTCAAATACAAGGTCATAAATATCAGACTTAATAGAATCAGAAGTATCCCGATCACAGCTCCGCTGTTTAAATCGAAATTCACAAACGAACTTTTGAATAATCGTACCGCAAGTGTTTCTGTGGAGTAACCAGGACCTCCTTTTGTAAGAGCATACACTGATTCTGAATCTTGAATGGTCCAGATGGTTACCATCAAGACACCGATGCAAAGTTGGTTTGAAGTCAATGGGAGGGTCAGATAAAAGAAGCTCTTAATCTTCCCCGCCCCATCAATGGTGGCTGCTTCATAGAACTCATTAGGGATTGTTGACATCCCTGCCGACAGAAACAGCATAATAAAAGGACATGAACGCCAGAAGCTATGCAAGACCATTACCAACAAAGCATAGGAAGCGTTGTTGAGAATATACACATCACCACCTGAAAAGTATTTCACCATAAGATGGATAATGCCCATTTCTGGATCAAGCATAGATCGAACCATTAAGGTGCTTACCACCGGTGCACAAATCCATGGGATAAGATACAGACTTCGAAAGAATCGTGCTAGTGCACTATTTCTGGTTACCAGAATTGCAATAAGATAGGCAAATGGAATGGTTAGCAGAATATTCGCAACAACATAGCTTAAAGAAACCCGAAAATTCGTCGCAATCCGTTGGCCTTCTGAAAGCAGAAGTCTGTAATTCTTAAACCCCACAAACTGGGTTTCTCCACTAAGGGCTGTCTGTTCAAGACTCATATATATGCCACTGACAATAGGAATGAGCAGAAATACCCCTAGGATCAATAAAGCTGGTGTCAACATCACCAAACTGGTTCTCTTCTGGCCCATATTCACTTACTGTCCTTGATACTTAGCATTAAAATCATTCTGTGCATCCATCAAAATACTTGGAATTTCTGCACGATCGGCTGCCATACAACGTTGCAAAGCTGATGAAACGAGATCAGCGAGCTCATTGTACTGAGCACTCTCCGGCATCGGACGGCCATCGGCAATAGCCTCATAGAAAGTCTCGAAATACGGAGTCTGATACTCAGGCTTCTCCCATTCCGATTTTCTAATGGGAAGTCCTGCATCAGTATAGGTCTTCAAATCTGCTTTGGTAAGAAGATAGTCGATAAATTTCCATGCAGCTTCTTTATTTCCACTCTTTGAATACATGGAGACATCCCAACTATTGGTAAACCCTGAACCACCAACCGTCGGATAAGGGAATACTGCAATCTTGGTCATGACACCATCAGCGGTGGCAGGGAATATTCCTTGCACAAAACCATTATCCTCAAGCGCATTAACCCAATAGGATCCCCAACCGAAAGCAATAGCTACGCGTTCTTCAAGAACAGCGTCAAACACATTACGATTATAGGAATTTACCATTGAGGCAGGATTCACGATTTTGTACGTATTAACCATATCCCAGAGCAGTGTAGCAGCTTTTACACCAGCCTCTTCTGCAAATGAGGCTTTCTTTGTGACCTTGTTATAGAGTTCTCCACCAAAACCCCACACCAGAGGAGCATAGGTTACCTCAATTGTTGCTCTATCAGGTCCAAGTGTAAGTCCAAGTCCCCATTGATCAATCGATCCATCACCGTCTGTATCAAGTGTCAGTTTTTTTGCAACAGTGATCAGTTCTTCAATGCTACGGGGAGGATTTGCAGGGTCCAGATTTGCTGCTTTGAACAGGTCCTTGTTGTAGAGTGCAATTCGGGAGTGACTTCCAAGGGGAATGCCAATCTGCTTGCCACCTTGCCTACCCTGTTGATAGGTAGATGCCCAGGATAGCTCTTCAATCTGTTCCTTGGTCCAGTGGGAATCCAAATACGGTTGCAAATCTTCAAAAGTTCCCATTGCAGCATGCTGTGGCAGCAATTGTGGAGTACTGAGGGTGACGTCATGTGTCGTAATTCCTGCCCGGAAATCACTCATGATTTTGATATCAATCTCATCCCATTGAAACTGTTCAAATTCGATTTCAATATCTGGATTTTCCTGCTCAAATCCCTCTTTGACAATATTGAACCACTTATAACCGGTCATTTCTCCTACCTCCATGGAGTCATAGAAATGGGCTACGCGTAGTACCGTTTTTCCATCCTCTTTTACGCCAGCGCTAAAAGCAGGTACGCTGAGTAAAACCAATACCAACATAAGGCTCAGTAAAATCCTAGTCTGTTTCATACAAAAAAATTCCTCCTTTTTGTATCAGTACCTGTAGTATTGTAGGGAAATTGCAATCTGTCAATAAATTTTTTACTTAGTTAATAATTTTATACTTTTTAAGGGATAATCAATTTAAAAACATATCTATGAGTTATATTAACAAGAATTAAATATTTTTTACTATTGACAATTTTATAGCATACGATACTCTCTTAAGTGTGAGGTACCCCATGAAATCCAATAACCATACGTATTTTTCCAACAGTTGTGTACACGTACTATCGTCCAGCCATAATGATATTGCTTTCCTTGATTCCCCACTGGCGACCATCCTCTTTCGTAACCACAACATTATTCAACAAGCTATCGAAAGAATGGAAGAAGACCCAAACTTCTTTCATAGTATGGAGTGTGTCCTCTACTTGAAAGACTTTCTTTTACTCCACCCCACGATGAAAGAACGTCTGGGAAACGTACTTAAAAATGGACAATTTGGGTGCGGAGCTACATTTACCCAGTGCTATGAGACATCCCTCACCAGCGAGGGCATGATTCGCCAATATTACCTTGGCAAACGATGGATCATGCAACAATTTCCCGAGGTGGATCTCAAAACTGTTTGGAATGTGGATGTACCCTCAAGAGCACTGCAAAGTGCACAGGTCATGAAGAGAAGTGGTGTTGATTACCTATTTGTCAGCAGAATGGATGCAGGCTTTTATCACTGGTATAGTCCTGATGGCAGCCGGGTAAGCGGTTACAGTACCGGACACTATCATCACAACAGTCTCAATCAAATACTTAATCTAACGTATAAAGTCTACGAGGAACATGCAGCATCTGATGCAGCGCACAAAGTTCTGGGCGATAGTGAAGAGGGCAGGAAAAATCTAACAGCTTATCTTGATAACGCTGCCTTGTATTACCGTACACGAAACATTCCTCCAGTCCTGGCTTTCCTTTCCATCCGTGATTATGATTTCCCTCTCAACCTCTCAGAGTATCTTGGCAATCTTAGAGAGGGAACTGATCTCCCCACGTTTTCCTACAGCAACACTGAACAGTTTATGAACCATGCATTGGAAACACTGGACCAAGAAAAACACTTCAACCATTACAACGGTGAACGCCCTAATCTTTGGGTGTACCACCAGAGCACCCATGCAAAAGCATTCTGGTACAACAGAAACGGGCTCTATCGACTTGAGGAAGTGGAACGCTTTGCTGCTCTTGCCTCACTCTTTGGATGTGCATATCCACAACATGAAATAAACGCAGCATGGGAAGCGTTACTGTATCTTGATCATGGCTGGGGAGGGGCAAATGGACACATTACTGATGAAACATATCTGCAAACATCCAAGAAAGGGTATGAGCAAGCTTCCACATTGTATGAAGAGACCAAAAAGGCCATCTCATCCTGTATTGCAATCCCTGGTGACGGCAGTTATGTGACAGTCTTCAATCCTACCTTCAGAGCAAAGAAAGATGAGGTCTCCTGCCTCATCAATTGGAGAGAACTAGGTTCTGTATATTTTACCTTGCTTGACCAAAACGACAGGGAAATCCCCTACCAGATCGTGGAGGAAAGGGAACCCTACACTATCAGAATTCTCTTTACCATCAGGGTACCGTCTCTTGGCTATACCCGTGTGAAGATCATCCCCTCTGCATCTACTACTTGCAAGCCAAGTCCCGCCAGGGTAACAGAAGATAGGTGCAGCATCACCATCGACAACCAGTTCTACAACCTCACTATCGCAAGAGGAGGTATCATCAGCATGGTGGATAAAGAGAACGGAGAACAAGTAGTTCCCGAGACATCCCCTCTTGCGCTCTTTGAAGTCTTTGTTCTCGATTCCCATGGAAATGGATCTGGCGAATTCTCTGAAATCCAACAAGCCCAACAAGTCTTTGGCAGCGAACAAGAGAAATATTGGCTTGGCAGTGGGTATACTGAAAGTGCCGGAAAACAGAACATCCATTGGCGCATTGCAAGAGGAGAAGGATTGAATCAACCTGATGGTCCAATAACAACCACCGTTGTTGCAGAGGCAAAATTCCCACACTTTGTACTGAAGCAAAGCATCGATGTCTTCCATACCGTCAAGAAAGTACAAGTCTCATTGGATATAGAAGCATGGGATGGAACAATGTACAAAGAGATTCGTATGCATGTGCCTTATCACACGCACGGGGCATCACTTTCCTATGCAGTGCCGCTTGGGATGATCAACATAGGAAGGGATGAAGTGAACAAGGCGGTAGGGACACAGATGTTTGTTGACGATGGAAACACGGTCTTCTATCCAACTGACTGCCGTGAAATTCATCCTAGAGAAGTTCAATCGTGGATAGCGGTATCCAATAAATCGAGATCTCTGCTCCTTGGTTGTCCTGACACCCCCACATTCGATTTCGATGAAAAACAGGGCTTCATCCAACCGATCTTGTTGGCATCACGGCATAGCTGCCTGGCTACCGGTAATCCCTATCACCAAAGAGGCAACCATCACTTTGAATTCACCATGACAAGCACCAATGAGGATTTAAAAAATTCCATTGAGCGTATCGAGGACAACCAACACCCCCTCGACTCTGAGGTAACGTACCATGAAAAGAAACGAGAGGGACTTGCTCTTACTGCTGAAGGGCTCAAGGTCAATGGAGATGGCCGAGTTTGTGCTTTCAAGAAAGCTGAGGACTCACAGGAATTGATTATTCGTGCGTATGAACTGTTTGGAGAAAAGACACCTATCACCATATCAGTACTAGGAGGTATTATCAGGAAGCGAAAAACTGATATGCTGGAATTTGGAGGGGAAGTCCAAGAAGCTGATGAGCTGGAGATAAATCTTGCCAAGTACGCAATCGAGACCTTTGGTTTGACCCCAAAATGCGATATACTTCCCAATAGTAACTAGAGATGATACAGAATATTAATTTTGAGTCCATGAAAAATACAAACCGCTTCGAGATCCTTCAACAGGTGTATCGTGAGCAGGATGTAAACAGAAATTACATCACCCAGTCCACTGGGCTCTCTGGGGCTGCAGTGACAAAAATAATAAATGGGCTCATCGACGAAGGATTTCTTAGTGAAACCTCTTATTTTAGCGCGTTGCGCAATAGAAGGGCTCGCTATCTTTCCATCAGCAAACAACGCTTCTATGTCATCGTTCTCTGTCTCTGTCGTACTTCCATTCAAACTGCCGTTGCTGATATCTCTGGTGACATCCTATACAGTGAAGAGTGTTCCATGGGCTGGGAGATGATTGATCACTATGCAATTTCTGAACGCTTGGACAATATCAATCGCAACCTACCCACCCAAGGTTCTGCATTGGGTTGTGTCTGCATTACCCCAGGCATTCGTATTACCGAAGAATCGGAAGAACAAATTCAGGCTCCCTTTGTCTGGGATATCAAAACATTGCGGGACCTCGTGAAGGAGAAACTAAAACTCCCTCTCTATACAGAGAACGATAGCAATGCATCATTGCTTGGGGAAATGTGGTTTGGCTTGGGCAAAAATACCAATAATTTCGTATTGTACAACATTGGTCGAGGTATTGGAGCTGCAGCCTGCTTGGATGGGCATCTCCTAAAAGGGTTTCATAATAGTTCAATTGAGATTGGGCATGTAACAATCAATTTCCAAGGACCGTTGTGTGCTTGTGGGAATCGTGGATGTCTGGAATTGTATGCGGGGTTGGAGAACCTCAAAGAGGCAATTGAACAATTCAATCACCAGCGAGGGAAGAAAGACTCTGTTGAGTCAATATTCATGAAGGCAAGAGGTGGCGATACTGAGTGCCAGAAGTTTGTTCAGAACTATGCTGACATGATAGCTGAAGGAGCCCTGATACTTGCAAATATGTTTACCCCTGAGAAGATGTTGGTAACAACCAATGAAGCAGATTTCATCCATCTCCAGCCGATTGTACAAACCATAAAGCAGGCAATCGATACCAGGATATTTTCGCTGAGCAAAGAAAAAATAGAGGTTGAAGCATCCATGTTACGCAAGAAAGGACCGATTCTTGGTGCGATAGCTGTAGCAATGAGGACATACTTCCTCAACTCCTAGGCTATACGTACCCACGACTTTTCTGATTGCAGCACTTCAATCAGAGCCCCAACCCCGCTCCCAAGCTGGTTCTTCAGCAGCTCGGCCTCATGGGGGAAAGACTTTGCATTGACGATTGCAGTGTGCACCCTCCCCCTGAAGAAACGACTGAACTGGATTCTGCTCTTATTGTATCTGCCTCCCAGCTTATCCATCAGATAGCGCTCCACCTGGGTCCTGCTCCCTATCTTGCAGTTCTCCAGCAACAGCTGGTGATTATACTCTGAGAGATCACTGTAGTGCATCAGAAGCCAAAGTTCAAAACAGGGGTTGGTGATGCAGAGATGAAATCCCGTCTCCTTGCAGAGCGCCAACATTGCCTCAAACTGGAACTCCTTGAAACTCTGCCTGTCCCTGTCCACGATAATCGTGACCGCATCGAGATCCGGATGATAGTGGCTGCTCTGGCTGAGAATCTCAAGTGTTTCCTCGAAGATATTCAAAGGATTGCTCCCGGTATTGGGACCATGACGAAGAGGGATCATCTCCACCATGGGGGAAATACCCAAATCATCAGGGTATTGCATCAATCCCTTGAAATACTGGTACTCGGTTCTCCTCCCTTCACAGGCAATGAAGAATCGGCTCCGGGGAGAAAGCCTTTTCTCCTCTCTTGTACGTGCTCCAAAGGGTTGCCCGATTCTCATACATCATCCTCCCCACCAAGATAAAAGCCCCCAAAGAACGGTACTCCACCATAGCGGCCATCGAGATATGCCTGTTCCACTTGGTCGTCAAACTGCTCTTGAAACTGGTCGAAGGGATAGATGACACTGGATCCTTCCCGGTTTTTCTCTACAAAGAAGATCTCATCGCGCCAAAGCAGGTTCAAATTCAGCAAGAGGCTCTCATGGGTTGTTATGATCAACTGCAGATTTCGTGTTTTTGCCAACTCCAGGTAGTTCTTCACAAACTGCAAGGTAAGCTTGGGATGCAGGGAGCGGTCAATCTCGTCAATGACTGCTACACTGCCCTCAGTAGCGGCAACCAAGAGGGAGAGCAGGTCCAAGAGGCGCCGTGTTCCTTCTGACTCTTCATCATAGTTGAAATGTGTTCCTTGGTGGGCAAACCCCACCTCAAAGAAGGCCAGCTTTTCCTGCCTCATCTGCATGAAAAACAGCCTATTCCCTATCTGCAGGCGAAAAGCAACCTCTTTTGTTCTTGCCTTTTCCTTGTCCTGGGCAAATTGCTTTTTGTCAGAGGGGAGCACGTTGTCTGAAACCACCGACTCATCAACCTCAGAGAACTGGATATCAGAAATACCGGTTGCGTAGAGGCTGATTGCCTTCTTCAACTGGCCCCAATCCTCGATCGGGAAAGCGCTATAACCACTGAGGGAACTGGTTGCTGTGGCAAGAGTAAGGCGATTAAACCACGCCTGTACCTCAGAGAGGATTCCAGGCAGAGCACTGTGCTGCAACAGAAGGGAGTCCTCTACTCCCTTTTCTGCTTCCAGATACGAAAAAAACTCCTTGTTGCCTGCATAGGTCTGTCTCTGGGTATCACGAGAGAAGAGAATTGTCTCAAATTCCTTATCCAAGGCAACCAGCCACTCCTCGGTGATGACACGCTTTGCCAGAAGGATTTCAAAGCCATAGGCGTATAGTTTGTCTCCCACTACGATTTCAAACTCAAAGTAGGATGGCTTCTCCTTGTTTCTTGGATCAAGCCGGCAATACAAATCTGAACCGGTACTGGCATTCACCCCTTGCTTGAACACAGTGTGTGCAAAGGCCATTGCCTTGATCACATTGCTCTTTCCTGCTGCATTTGCCCCAAAGATGGCAGCAAACTTCAAGAGAGAGATACCACAGACCGAATACGCCCTCTCTTTCAAGCGAGCACTTGTACTTACGACAAGAGGAAGACTCTGGTGTTCATCAAATGAGAGGAAATTTCCGACGGTAAATCGTACCAGCATGATTGCCTCCAAGGAAACTCTACCAGCTGAAAAATAAGAAAACAAGAGATGTTCACCAAAGAGGAGCAGAAACCATTAGACCATCCTTTACTCAATAGTACATGCTTTGCAAGGTATGTTCAGATACGTATTGGCACCATGGGAAAGGGTCCGGCTGGTGTTCGTGTGGACGGATGAGCACGTCAAGGGCCACTTTGTCATGTGCTACCTTGCCTTGGCCTTGATCCGCTACCTCCAATACCTGATGGGGGAGGAAGGCCTTTCCGTCGAGGAGATCATGGCTGCATTGAGGAAGCCACAAGTGGTCGTTCAGGGATTCTATCCCGATGTCATAGCTACCCCAATCAATGTCAGCCAGGAGTACCTGGGCCGGATTTAGTAGGAGAATTTATTTTCTTGATTTTCCCTTGAAAACCCCATTTACCGACGCCATTCAGCCTTTTGGGCTGATTTTTCTTTCAACAAGTCCGAAAGTCAGGACGTGGTTGTGGCGAGCAAGCATGTGGGATGCTACGATCCCGAGATGATGAGAGTCCTG
>JBFWKK010000061.1:0-15046 GCA_050252715.1 Sphaerochaeta sp.
CATAGCCAAAGCAGTAGGACGAATCATAAGGAAAATGAAATCAAATATCTGGAACACATTGATGATGCTTACCGTTATGACAAAGAACAGCGTCGGCGAGAGCAAAGGCAACGTAATTCGAAAGAACGATTGCAAGGACGATGCCCCATCGATCAAGGCTGCCTCATAGTACATGGTGGGAATATTCTGCATGCCAGAGAGCAAGATAACCATCTGAGTGGCTACCATCGACCAAACCAAGACAATGCTTATGGAGTAGAGAACAACTGCAGGTTCACTCAGCCAAGCAACGCTCTCAATTGACAGTGCATTGAGAATCACATTAATCAAGCCGAATTTGTAATTGAACAACCATCGCCACAGAATTCCTATTGCGGCAGGCATCGTGATAGCCGGCAGGAACAGCATCGTCCGATAGAAGGTGCTTCCCCGCTTCAGCTTCGAGAGCAAGAACGCATTTAGTGTTGCTATCACCACAATTGCAGGAACACAGAGCACGACATACAGAAGTGTATTCTTCAACGACAGATAGAACTTTGGATCAGAGAACAGCCTTTGGTAGTTTTCCAACCCAATAAAGGCAGGAACACCGAATGAGCTCAAGTTGGTAAAACTGTAGTAGATGTTCTGGATGAATGAGAAAACATAGAAAATTGCCAATCCAACGAGGAGAGGAAAGAGAAAGAAGATTGCCGCCTTCCGCTCCTGTCGGTATAAGTATCCTCGTACTCTAGCCATGGTACTCCTCCAACACATTTCTTCCAATACAGGGAGAAACAGAGTCCTTGCTGCTTGCAGTAAGCGAACCAAGACGATTTCCAAATTGCAGACATTTGGAAAGTGAATACCCTTGAGTCAGACCATAGATGAACCCTGCGGCAAAGGAGTCTCCACTTCCTGTCGTATTGACCACTTGCACTTCCCAAGCGGGATAGTGAAGCAAATCCCCTTCCCGGCTCAGGGCACATGCCCCCTCAGCTCCAAGGGTTATGACAGGTACGACAATATGACGTTGTAGTGCTGCCATAATCTCATAGAGGTCCTTTTTTCTCGTAATCCGCTTCGCTTCCGAGAGATTCATGAAACACCAATCGACATAGGAGAGATACGATTCACTCTGTGCATTCCAGTCAAGGCTGTCCTGGAATCCCAAACCGGTCGAAATAGGAATGCCATGCTCTCCTGCCCTGCTCAAAAAACGCTGAATGCAAGATTTTTCCAGATACTCGAAACAAACGTGGACATGACTGAAAGAGGACGGATCCATCATATCCAGCTGCCTCTCCAATTGGATTGCATAGGTAGAGAAGTCTTGGACCCAAGTCAAAAAAGAACGATCTTCAGCGCCATGCAAAATCAAGCTGAGATTTGTCTTCTGGGAAGGTACGCTCAGCAGGTAATCAATACCTACCTGTTTCTCTTGCAGAAGAGAGCGAAGCTGTTCACCCATCAAATCACTCCCGATCGTGCCTAGAATTTCACTTGGCACCCCCAATTGGCTGATGGCACTCGCAACAATCGCATTGCCACCTGCAGAAAGCACATAGGAGTCCAAAAAGAGTTCCTCCCCCATGTTGGGGATGTCAGAGAATCCTTCCAAGAGCAAATCACAATAGACCGGGCCAATGGTGAGTACTGGCTTCATTATGCCTCCCCCAGGGTACTTTGTGCCTGTTTGAAGCATGCATATACGCGTTCAGCGTCAGCATTGAAGAAAGGATGGCTTGCAAGTGCATAGATTGCAGCTTCCTCTCCACCACGTTGAATTGCCGTAATTACGTTTCGCTCATACTGTTTCATCTGCAGAAGAAGGTCTCGATTCCCACTTGCGATGCTTGTACTCTCCCCGATGGGGACAAACCAACCATTTTTCGCTACGGTGGAGACCTCTATTACATCATCATCTTCCAAATCTGGGTCAAAACCATCGTTCTTGATGTTCAGGATCAAGCTTTGCTTTCCTGGATTGAGAAGAGAAGACAGTACGTTCAAGGCAATTGCATCATACCCGTTGGCCCGCTCCTGATGAAACAGATCAAAATGAGGCTGAGAACGCTCAGCTCCCGATTCCATGGTCATATAGGAACTGTTTCGAGCATCCATGTATCGATTGAATACCTCTATTGGATCATCCCCTTTTCCCAACAAGTTCCGGTACAGTTCATCGTCCAATTGCCCTATCACTTCTGCTCTCGTTGCTTTTGAGTCTTTCTGGTTTCGCAGTACTTTCTGTGAATTCAGATAGTAGTAGAGATACTCATTGGGAATGGTGCGGGTTTCTCGTATATGCTTTTCAAGATCACGGTAGAAAGGCTCTTTCTCAAAGAACTGGGAAAGCTTGGTATCGATAAGGTCATCGATCATCTCCTTTCCGTTGACAGTAAGAGAATACACCCAACCAAGATGGTTCAGACCATGGTAGAGCAATGAAATATCCTCAGCACTGCAGTGATAGATGCTTGCTGCATAGTCTGTAATCATTTCTGGCGCATCACAGATCCCCACAATGCGAGAAAATCCGGTTAGTGAGTGGACCGCCTGGGTGACCAGACCTGAGGGGTTGGTGAAATTGATGAGCACTGCATCAGGAGCCAGTTCCCGTATCACCTGTACCTGATCAAGCACCACCGGTATTGTTTTCATTGCAAGGGAAAACCCACCCAACCCGATGGTCTCCTGGCCGATCTGGTCGCAGGCAATTGCAGATTTCTCATCCAATGCCCTTGCCTTCTGTCCTCCTACCCTGATGGAGGAGAAAATGAAATCAGCGTCTTGTACCGCATCCTCCAAGGTCTTACTAACCACAAGGTTCAAAGTAGATTGATGGTGTTCGATAATCCTCGGCAAGATTGTTCGAGCCAACAGCGCAAGTTTCTTGCTATCGATATCATAGAGATGAACTGTTTCAAACTGCAACTCTTTTCGCTGTAGAAGCGAGTGCAACAACAATGGAAATCTCGGACTAGCGGCACCAAGGATGGTGAGTTTCATACTATTGCCCCCCTAAGAAGTTAGGTTCATAGTACGGGGTAAACGTTTTCCTGTCAAGGAAAGTTTTCTTGTTTTCACGCTCTTTCCTACTCACGATCATACTCTCTTACTTATTGCACACTCTCTCCCGGGCGTATTGTATGGGCAAGAAGGATAACCTTTTCTACGCTCTCACCTCTCATGAGAGCCAAGAGAGCCTCAGCCGATTCCTTTCCGATTTTCTCAATCGGCTGACTGACTGTTGCAAGCGTAGGATTCAAGTATTCACCCAAATCTATTCCGTCAAAACCCAGCACAGAAATATTTTGGGGAACAGAGAGACCCGCTTCCTTCACGGCGCGCATCACGCCAATCGCCATCTCATCGCTGAGGACAAAGGCAGCATCCAGATTCTCAGCTGAACAGAGCAACTGTTGCATCGCTTTTTTACCGGATTGGACGGTATAATCACCGGAGACAACCAGAGATGGCTTGAACGGGAGACCGGCTTCACTCAAGGCCTCCTTATACCCTTCAAGACGTTTATCCCCTACCGAATAGCCCCATCCACCGATCAAGGCAATAGTGCGTTTACCCAAATCGAGGAGAAACTTTGTCCCATCATAGGAAGCCTGGTAGTCATCTATCCTTACCTGGGGAAACGGAAGGCCGGGAATATCGATACCGGCAAGAATGATGGGAATCTGGGATTTCTGCAGCTGCTCATAGACTTTTGGATTACTCGTTTCATGCATCAGCAGAATCCCGTCCACACGGTTCTCCAGAAGCAGATCAAGATAGACTCGAACACTGGCCAGGGTATCTTTTACTCTGCAGACCATCACCTTGTACCCTGCTTCTTCCAGAATACGTTCAGCAGTGGAAAAAACCATCTGGTGATAGAGCTCAGAGACCTCGGGAATAATAAGGCCACAGGTGAAGGTCTTCTTGAGCACCATGCTGCGGGCAACATGGTTGGCCACATAGCCTTCCTTCTGGATACATGCAAGCACCTTCTCCTTCAAATCCTCACTGACGAATTTGGTCCCATTCAGGACACGAGAAACAGTTGCCACAGAAACACCAGCTTCCTTGGCTATCTCCTTGATTCCCATTGCAATACCCTCATGCATCCGAGCATGAACCAAAACAACGCAACTTGCAAGTCATTCCCTGTATGCATTTCGCCTAACATAGGTTGTATGCAGGATCTGATGACTCATATGGCCCAAAGGTTTCTCCAAGAACTCATCATAGAGCTTCTGGATGGACGGATTCTCATGGCTCTTTCTGATCGGCATGCCACGGTCTTCCTCATAGATGGATTCCGCCCGCTTTCGCCTGATCTCCTTGGTGGAAGGAATTGGCTGTCCTCCACCTCCCAGACATCCATCTGGACAAGCCATAACCTCTATGAACGCATACGGACTCTCCCCTCGCTCAATCTGGTCCAAGAGGACTCGAGCATTGGATAACGTATTGGCTACGGCAACCTTGAGATTGGTATCCCCTATGGCAATGCTTGCTTCCCTGATCCCATCACCAATCCTGATCTGTTCGAATTCAAGCGCCTCAAGCTTGGTCTTGGTGAGTGTCTCATAGGCAGTGCGAAGTGCGGCCTCCATGACCCCACCAGTAGCTCCAAAGAGGACTGCTGAACCGGTGGATTGGCCAAGCGGGTCATCAAACTTCCCATCCTTGAGGTGGGAGAAATCGACCCCGATCCGTTTCAGCATCCGTGCCAGCTCTCTTGTGGTCAGGACATAATCCACATCACAAAAGTACTGGTCATCAGAGAAGGAACCTTTTTCCCGCCAGTAGCTGAATGCACTGTCGATCTCACTCCTGCCAGCCTCAAACTTCTTTGCAGTACAGGGCATGATGGAAACAACCCGCATCTTCCTTGGATCGATTTCGGCCTGCTCTGCATAGTAGGTCTTTGCAATGGAGCCAAACATCTGCTGGGGAGATTTACAGGAAGAGAGGTGATCGATCTCATCAGGATAGAAGGTTTCTATAAACTTGATCCACCCAGGAGAGCAACTGGTGATCATGGGAAGAACTCCACCACTGGTAAGGCGATGGATCAACTCATGAGACTCCTCCATGATGGTAAGATCGGCACTGAACTGGGTATCGAAAACCCGGTCAAAGCCAAGAGCACGCAGTGCACTCACCATCTTTCCCGTGACCAAGCTTCCCTGGCCAAGGCCCATGGCCTCCCCGAGACCGACCCTTATTGCAGGTGCTGTCTGAACAACCACCATAAGCTCTGGATCTGAAATAGCAGCGAACACCTCTTCCTCATGACTTCGCTCTGTAATGGCACCGGTTGGACAGACCAAGGAGCACTGGCCACAGTTTGTGCACACAGAAGAGGCGAGCCCTTCATCAAAGAAAGTCGAAACCGTTGTCCTGAGCCCTCGCTGCATCATCTCTATGGCATGGACCTCCTGTACCTTCGCACAGACTTCCACACAACGATTGCAGAGAATACACGCGTTTGGATCCCTGATGATGGAGGCAGAAGAGTCATCTATTGGCAGGATCCGCTTCTTGGTCCGTTCAAAACGAGACTCGCGTACCCCCAACTGCTGGGCAAGGGTCTGCAATTCACAGTTCAGGTTACGTTCACAGGTTGTGCAGAGCAATGGGTGATTAGCCAATAACAGCTCAAGATTCAGTTTTCTTGCCTGCAGGACCCGCTCACTATGAGTATGAATAACCATATTTTCTTGTACTGTATGCATACAGGAGCGTACCAGATGCTTGAATCCCTCGATCTCCACGACACAGATCCCGCAGGAACCATGGGCAGAGACATCCTCGAGGTAACAAAGTGAAGGCACCTTGATTCCAGCCAACTTGCACGCATCCAATATCCTTGTACCTGCATCAACCGTGATGGGATTTCCATCAATGGTGAGATTGACCAGCTTCTTATCCATAGAGCACCTCCTCACATTTCACATCGCACCTGAGACACCTTCCGGCCTCCATTCTTGCCTGCCGACCGGTGTACCCTTTGTTCACTTCCTCGAAGGAGCCCTTTCTGAATGCAAGGGGAAGTTTTTCCGCCGATATTGCTTTCCCTTCGTAGAGTGTCTTCCCCACTTGCTTCTCGTACACGAAATCAGTGAAAAGCTGGGAAAAACGATCCTCACCGGTCAGGTGCAAATCCAGCAAACGAGCAACTTCCTTGCCCTGTCCCATAGCCTCAGCGGCGGTGGAAGGACCGGTTATGACATCTCCTATAGCCCACACGTGCTCCTGGCTCGTCTTGTAGACATATGGCTTCACTTCCAGATGTCCACGCCTTGATACACTGAGCTTCTCCCTCTTGAGGAGATCCGTATCCACTCTCTCTCCTATAGCAATAATCACAGTATCGGCGGCAAGAGAGCGAAGGGAACCGGTGCCACGCCTGATTCTTCGTCCACTCAAGTCATACTCACCAACTTCAAGTTCCTCCACCTCCAATGCTTCCAATTCACCACGCTTGTTTCGGATGATACGAGAGGGAGCAACATTGAACAGGCAGGGTATGCCCTCACTGAAAGCTTCTTCTATCTCACTCTCATTGGCAGGCATATCTTCTCTCTCACGTCGGTAGGCGATCGTCACCTCTGTATCAAGTCTCCATAAAGAGCGAGCGACATCGATGGCGACATTGCCACCTCCGATGATCACCACACGTTTGCCTACCATTGGCTCTTTCCCTTCGGCCAGGGTATTCAGCACCTCTGTTCCTTGCACCACTGACGGTCCATCGGCCCCATCCAAATCCAAACGTGCATGGTGGTAAGATCCAAGAGCAAGGATAACCTCGTCATTTGCTCGCTTGAGCGTATCAAGCTCTATATCTTCTCCCAGTCTTGTATTGAAGTGGAAGGTGATAGGAAGCTGTTCAAACAGCTCAAGCTCCTTGGTGAGCACCTCCCTTGGCAAGCGATAGGTGGGAATGCCGTAGCGAAGTACGCCTCCTGCTTCCTGATGTTCATCGTAGAGGGTTATCTCATGACCGAGTCTTGAGAGATAGAACGCTGCACTCAATCCTGCCGGACCGGCACCTACGATGGCAATCTTCCGTCCGGTGGAGGGAGGAATGTTCTCAACCATTTTCTGGTATACTTCCTGCTCCCCTCCCATCTTGTAGAGGGTATCTGCAAGGTATCGATGCAACTCTCCCTGATGCACAGGACTGTCCAGGGCATCCCTTCTACAACGCATCTGACAGTGGAAGTGACAGATTCTTCCCAGACTTCCCGGCAAGGGATTGTCCTCCAGGGTAGAGGTGAATGCCTCCACCAAGCGATTCTCCCTGAGCAGGGCGATATAGGCAGGAATCCGCATGGAGAGTGGACAGGAGTTCGAACAGAGCTCCTTGACCAGTGCCTCACATGTTCCAGCCTCACAGCGTCCTCTCAGGATATGGCTCTCATACTCCTCAGGGAAATACTTGAGCGTGGTAAGCACAGGATTGGTTGCCGATTGCCCAAGGCCACACATGGCAGTATCACTGATATGCCTGCCCAAGATTTCCAGCATAACGAGGTCTTCCCGTCTTCCCTCCCCCTTGGTAATTCTATCGAGGACCGAGAGCACCTGACTGAGGCCCTCCCTACAGGGGGTACAGTTTCCACACGACTCCTTTGTGGTAAATTCAACAAAGTATCGAGCTGAATCAACCATGCAGTTGTCATTGTCCATGACGACCATACCGCCTGAGCCCATGATTGCACCCAGGGAGGCAAGGCTCTCATAGTCTATGCTTTGGTCAAACAACCGTGCAGGAATACACCCTCCTGACGGGCCACCGCTCTGCACCGCCTTGATCCGCTTGGTTTTGGAGACCGCCCCACCTCCAGCCTCGTAGACCAAGGTGGTAAGTTTTTCTCCCAAGGGAAGTTCAACCAAACCAGTATGCTTGACTTTTCCTACCAAGGAAAACACTTTCGTTCCGGGAGAGGAAGGAATTCCAAATCTCTGGAACCATGCACTACCCTTCCCAACTATCAAGGGAATGTTGCACCAAGTCTCCAGATTGTTGATGGTTGTAGGCTTCCCAAGATATCCTTTCTGACTGGGAAACGGGGGTTTTGACCTCGGGCGTCCTGCTCTTCCTTCCAGCGAAGCTATCAGGGCAGTCTCCTCTCCACAAACAAAAGCTCCTGCCCCTTCCACCACCTGGAGATCAAACTGAAGATTTGCACCAAGGATATCTTCTCCCAATAGGTGATTCTTATAGGCATCCTCAATCGCCTTGTTCAATCTCTCTACAGCCAGAGGGTACTCTGCTCTTACATAGATGATGCCTTCTTTAGCTCCGGTGACATAGGAGGCAAGCAACATTCCTTCAATGAGCATATGGGGATCGCTCTCCATCTCATTGCGATTCATGTAGGCTCCAGGGTCGCCTTCATCAGCATTGCAGATGAGGAATTTCTTCTCTGACTCCTCTTTTTTCATCAACTCCCACTTAAGGCCGGTAGGGAATCCAGCACCGCCCCGACCTCTGAGTTTGGAGGACTTGACCTCATTAAGTACAGAGTCCCTGTTCATGGTGAAGAGTGCTTTCTCCAAGGCACGATATCCACCTACAGCGACATATTCACTGATGTTTTCTGGATCGATCAAACCTGCATCCCGTAGGACGAGCTTGACCTGGGAGCGGAAGAAGGAAAGCTCATTCCATTCAGGAAGCTCTGGATAGTCCTCACCATAGATATGGGAAGAGATGTGGTGGTCCCAGCTGCTTATCTTGCAGAAGGCCCGCTTCTGGAAATAACTGCCCATCAAGAGAGACTCAAGGATATCTTTGCAATCCGCCCGTTCCACGTTATGCAACAAAACCATGGGCTTTCCGGGGTAGGAAAGCAATACCAACGGTTCCTCACTGCAACAACCGAAACATCCAACCTTGCGAAGTTGGAATTCATGGTCATGACGCAATGCTGTAAATGTTTCAAAGAGTACATCTGCACCACTGCCTATGCCACAGGTTCCCATTCCAACAGAGATCATGGGAATTTCAGGATAGAGGGTCTTCTTCCCTTCTTGCTCTAAACGATTCAACAACGTACTCATGCTCCCTCCTTTTGGGTTTTGAGGGCTTCAATCATAGTGACAAGCTTCTCTTCGGTGACCATGGAGTGGATCACCCCATCAACTGCAATGACCGGAGCAAGAGCACATTGGCCGAAACATGCTACCGTATGGACGGTGAAGCGATAATCATCAGTGGTTGCCATCCCATCCTCATCCAACTCGATGTTCAGCATATGCAGCACCTTATCCAGAAGAGGCTTTGACCCTCTTGTATGGCATGCAGTTCCACGGCAAACAGTAATGACATGCTCACCCTGCGCTTTCAAATTGAAAAACGCATAGAAAGTAACCACAGAATAGACTTGGGAGAGAGGAACACCAAGCTCCTTGGCTACCAGATTCAATTCATCTTTGGGAAGATAGTTGTGATCATTTGTTCGCTGAACCGCTTCAAGTATGGACAGCAACGCACCATGTCGCTCTCGATGCTTGGAAACAATCACAGCGATTTCGTTCGCTCGATCGTGCATGAGGACCTCCTTGGAAAAAATCATGGGAAACACCCTTTGTATTGCAAATACCACCTAATAAGGTAGAAGAAGTTCCAGAAGATCGTTTTCATCTTACTGCAGCAGATTTGGGAAAGCAAGGAAAATATGTACTCTACAAGGGTGTTTCAGTCAGTATATTGTATTTATATTGCTGTTAATGTGAATTATAGAATATTAATATTGTTTTTTTCTAGTTTGACCATCAAGCATCTTTTACGTATTCTGAATTGAGGAGGATACTATGAACCATTTTCGTAAGGAACTCTTTTTCCATATCCCGACCAGAAGAGGATTGGTGAACATTACCAAGGAAGTTCAGGACGCAATTGATGAGAGCGGCATCAAGGAAGGATTGGTCTTGATCAAGACAAAGAAGAACTAGGCACTTCTCCTTCCTCTAAATAAAATTCTATTATCTGATCTAATATCGCCCGTACTTCGAACTTCCATGGCTTGGCTGGATCATCAGTTTTTTCTACATATACACCAAGTCGATTTCCATTTACGTCCTTTCCAGCAAAAAAATGCACGCACTCTCCTCCCTCAAGCTTCTGGACTCCATAGTCAAGCTGTATTTGTTTTCCAGGAGGGGGATCCTCTATGAAATTGTAGAGTCTGGCGTCCAAGGGCATTTCTTTGGCTTGTCCAGATTCCTTCAGATAAGCACAATAGCTGCGCAGCGTCTGCTCATTGCCAGGAAGTACATTCATTTGCCCCGTATCAACCAACTCCTCTTCCAAGAGGTCATAGAGTGAACTGATTCTGAACAGCTTGTTATGGCTGTTTGCTTCCAAAGTGCTGAGGATAATGGTTTTGCATAAAGGAAGATCGAAGGCTTTAGACTTCTGATAGACACTTGCTAGCTGACTAGCCGTTGGTGCTTCATCCATCTTGTAATACTTGCGAATTGTAGGTGCTGAGGGTGGCTGCATGTTCATATTCCTGAACACTTGAGCAATGTCCGATTGTGCGATGCCCTGTTTCTTTAGCTCGATAATCTTGTTCACTTTTTCTGCCTGCTTTGGTATAGTAGCCATTGGCGGCCTCCTTATTAGTGATAAAGTATTGCTACATTTCACTATACAAGGGGACGCCATTGTTTTGTAAAAAACTTATGGCCAGGATTGCAAGCAGGAAAAACTATGTCAGCTGAAAGAAGAATTATTTTGTCAGCTTGAGAAAAACATCAGTACCGTGCTGTTGAAAAAACTCCTTGGTGTGTGAGAGAAAAACGTCAGCATCGTACTACTGAAAAACATCATTGGCGTTAGAAAGAAAAACATTCCTACCGTAGTCCTGCAAAACTATTCTACCGCGCACACCCTAATCACAGAATATACGAAGAAACAAAAAGAGCTCATCACTCAAATCGCCCCCAATGCTGTCTCATGGTTACAAAATTAGGGGAGTTTAGGATAACTACGTTGAGCCTCGCACCTTTTTACTGGCTATCCTACAAGAATAGCTTTGGGTTGTAACCTGAGTTAGCCAAAACAAAGTTTGAGTTGAACATATTCATGCCTTATCGGAAATATAATAGGATTAATTTTGTTTACTAGGAAGATTTTTATATACTATGATTATACATTCTAATAACGTTCCGCGGATATATGAAGTTGCCGTCGGGAGCTTGCGAACAGAGGCAATTTGGATGAAGCCGAAGGCGTAACCTCATATTCCTTGTTAGATGATGGGCCCGGTCGTTATCCACTTATTTTTTCTAAATAGGACTTTCCTTTTTGAATACCTAACCTGACGAAATTTATCAATAAGTCTTTCAAAGAAACTCATTGATAACCATTCATATCTTCTTCTAAGTATTATTAACATATCTCTGTATGGATCTTCAAAAAGAACAGGATTATGATCAAAATATTCAGAGTCATGCTCCAATTGAGTTTTATACTTGAACATAATTTCTCTTGGATCTATTTCCATAATTCGTTCAATTTGATTCCTGATTATTTTACAAAAGATAAAAGAATTTGTAGTTAAGTAAGAAGACATATCTAATAGTTGTTTATAAACATCTGCATTATCACAATAAAAGGCTGGGCTTAGTATTAATCCCTTAAAAGACATTCTTTCATCCATTGCTTTTTGATATTCAGCATCTACTTTTTCAAGAATAACCTTTTGTTCTTCCTCTGAGAGATCTTGTAGTTCGGGGTATTTTTTATTATAGTAGCTCCAGTAAGTATCTAATTCATTATCAAATTCTTTAATTTTCCTATTAACAATAGCTTCTACAATTTTATCTTCATTTGTATAACAGAAGGATTCATTTCTGATCCTACCTGGAGTCTTAAGCAGTTGAATTACGTTTTTATAGATCTCAGCTAATGATTTTAATTCATTAAGTTTTTTATTCTTCTGATTACTAAAGAATGTATAAAAAAAAGAACCGATAACACCTAGAATTGTTAATATTAAAGGGAAATCTATTTTCCATTCAAACTCTATACTCATGTTTTTCCTTCTAAATTAAAGTTAGGGCCTTTCATCTAACGTTCCGCGAATATGCGAAGCCGCCGAAGGCCAATTTGGATGGAGCAAAGCGGAACCGCATATTCGCTGTTAAATGTAGTGCCAGACTCTCTATTGAGAAACCACCTGAAAGTATATGGATGTACTTTCGGGCGTTATACAGTATTTTCTGTGCCCCCTCAATTAGTTATTTTTTCTTATTGTAATAGCCTCTTCGACCGCATTTGCAAGATGTTTGCTAATCCAATCATATCTTTCTTGGCTATTTGAGCCTGCAGGATTATAACACTTCACAATAGATGATAGTTTCTTACCTGTATTACCGTATCCAATTGAGTCAAAGGGATTATTACCTTTAATGGAAACATTACCATCGCTATCTTTTAGACCGTTTACGTAAATTCCTACAACACCTTTTCCGTCATCCCACCCCTTGATGATTTCATGGTTGATCCACTTACGTCCTGCGGTATTACTACCAACCAACACAACTATACATGACTTGCCTGACATTTCATTTGCAATCCATTTTTTTATCGCATCATCACCACCTTTTGTAACGGTTTCCCAGTTGTTGTCTGATGCCGGTTTATTGCCCTCAATGGCTCCGATATTGCGTACTGTTGCGGCACGCCAGTTATCTGGTAAATAGTGAAAGCTGTAAAAGCAGTTACGTTTTGCCATAATATTCTCCTTATCCTAATGATTTTAATAAGCTAATTATCGTTTCCTTAATTGTTTTTAAATCTGTTTTGGTATCACCGAGTTTATCAATGTATTTTCGCGCATTGACTGGGAAATCAGCACTATCAAAATACATTTCTTGTAAGAGTTTAGTATAGATCTCACGGGAAGCAAACTCAGTAGCACCAACAGGGAGTAACAAAAGACCGCTGGACTTTGCAATTTCAAACTCTTTAATGAGACCGTCAGAACAAATAATTTCACCATCTTTAATCTTGTTTCCAAATAGAAAAATAGCTATTCCGGAATAAGAAATCATATCGGTACGATATTCATGCCAAACTTCTGAAATTGGCCGTGTACCAACCTCTGACTGGGGGAATGGCCTTAGAATCAATTGATCCGAGTCAAGACGTTTTCCACTCATATACACGTGTTCTAATACACCTGAAATTACAGAACTCCCTACACCTAATCCAAATCCAGAAACTATTCGAAAACCTAACGCTGCTATTTCTTTCGATAAGGAATAAATAAAATTCTCTGCATCTGCGGATTCCCATCGGCCATACACATGTGCTGCGCCGGATATAAATATAGTTTTTCTCCTATAAGCCCACTCTAATTGTCGAAGAATATCTGTTATCTCTGAATAGTCAGAAACAAGGATTGTTTTGATGCCAAACCGAAGCAAGTCTTGTATAAATAGCTCCTGTTTACGTTTTCTATAATCCGTATCAGCTTGTGATTCGCCCACTTCCGCTAGAATAAGTCTTTGAATGCAATAATGTTGCCTTTGGTCAGTTGAGTAGGCAATACGGACCCTACTGAGAATGTAATCTAAATTGGGATCAGTGAAACTAAATCCTAAAAATAAAAATGTTTTAGAGACTAGATCGCCACTTAGAGCGTTAATAAAAGGTTGCATTTTAACATGATAGGTTTCGTAATCATCCTTTGTGAGCACAGCCTCGTCAGGATGTTCAATGTCTCCATGCATTTTATAAATGACAGCATCTCTACCGCGCTTAGTGAAACTTAGTTGCTTAATACGATACTTCGTATCCGGTATCTTGCCCGTTTCGGTTAAGGCCTTTTCAATAAGTTTGTCATAGTTGGTGGTCCAATAAGTTGACACCGGAAGCTTAGCAAGAATTTTATGATTTTCTGTTATTTCTGCCTCATCCGACAACTCATTAATCAATAGTTGATTGAGTCTTCCTCTATTTGCCAGATTTGAGTTACAGTGATACTGCGCCAATGCTACCAAATCTGTTTCTTTTTCAATCTCAAGTTCGAGTTCTTCCGCTATGGGGCGAAGTAGCTCAGACCAATTGACAAATCCAGCTGGCGCAGATAGTCCTGCACCAGCGAAAATTACGAGATTTTCTTCTGCAAGATCCTTAAGCAGTTCAGACACTAAACGTTGCTTTTGTTTTTCCGTAATAGATTTCATATTTAATCTCCACTACATTGTATTGCCACATAACATATTATATTCCTATGTTTTCCCATTAGGCGTAATACATGCATGCTCATCCACATCTTCTTTCATTATTTATTTCCTCTTTCTCTCATCTCGCCCCATGGAGGGCGATACTATAACTCTGTCTGGCATTACATTTAACTCCCAACTATACGCAATAGTACGTATACATCTGTCTTGTATTCCTGCGTATAAACATCCAAATATTCCAGGTATCACGAACACACCATGATAAATATAGATATAGCATAGAATATCATAGATTAATACAAAGTGCATGAATCTTTTTGGCTCAATCATAAATCTTGTGGGATTCTTTCAGCCACAGGGTTCCTGACATAACCTTTCCTGCTTGCATCAAAGAGCTTGAGGAAGAAATAATCGTCATCAGGGTAGCCGTACCCTTGCCTTCTCAAGGTCTTGATTTTGTGATTGATCCCCTCGATCTTCCCTGCTGAGATATCATAGGTCGCATGGGCGATGATACCCTCGAAGTGGTTGTCCAGCAGTCTGCTGAACCAGAGCAGGTGCTTGTTGCCTGTAGCCATGCACATGTCCATGATTTCTGTGATAGCGCCGGCCATGGATGGCTCATCAGTCATCTTGTAGGCTTCACAGAGCTTTTCCTTGATCAAGTCCAGGGTGAACAGGAGCTTGTTCTGCCTGATGAGATCCTCATATCTGGCTAGATGTCCGTCCTTGCGGACTACCTGCTCCTTGCTGAACAGCGAGCTTCCCTTGCTGAGAATCTTCCCATCCTCTGCCTCCTGGTCCTTCCTTGCAAGGGTCTGCTTGGAAGAGGTAAGGATATATCTGCTTC
>JBFWKK010000062.1:0-14970 GCA_050252715.1 Sphaerochaeta sp.
TTATCGCACTGCTCAAGCATTTCAGCATCAATGGACTATACTAGGCTTGAGTTCCTTAGAGAGCTGCGTGATACTACAAGAGCCTATGATTATACCGATTGGTGAGACAACAAAAGTAGAACCTCTCTTTGCAGGGTGGCATGATACCCTCATCAGATCCTGCATGCAGGGGATCATGGGGGAAATCTATGCAGAGGATGTAAAAGAGCCACGATCTGCTTTTGCCTTGCTTGGTGATTTTTGCCTGCTTGCAGGAGAGCCGTCCAAGGACCTCTTGCGTTTTCAGAAACAGATAGGACCATGGTCATCACGCATTCTTGTCCCAAGTACAGAACCCTGGGCCGAGCTCATCAGGGAAACGTACGGCCAATCAATCCATGAATGCACACGTTACGCTCTCAAGAAGACTGCAAATTTTGATCAGGAAAAGCTAAAAAGTGCTGTCCTAGCTCTGGATACACGCTTTCGACTGCTGGAGATTGACGAGGTATTGTACCATGTATTGCTTGCAGATCCTTGGTCAAAGGATCTGGTAGGGCAATTCCCAACCTATGAACGATTTCGTGATCTCGCCCTTGGGTTTGTTGTCATGGAGGACCAGCGCGTGGTTTCTGGGGCATCCACCTACTGTCGCTACCATGGGGGAATAGAGATCGAGGTGGATACGAGGGAGTCGTACAGAAGGAAGGGGCTTGCCTATAGCTGTAGTGCAAAACTCATAGACGCTGCCTTGCAGAGAGGTCTTTTCCCCTCCTGGGATGCGCATACAGAAGCATCGCTTCAGTTGGCTCTGAAACTCGGCTACGAGCTTGACTATCCCTACCAGTGTTTTACAAGGGCCTAGCGTCTACCTATCTAGGGCTCTTCACTGTCAAACAACAGAAGGTCAGCCAAGGCAAGTCGTTCTACCGAATATCCATCACTGATCCTGCTGATTCCCCCGAACCATGCTTCACTGCAGGCCATTACAAACTCCGGATCGTCAATGGGATACCCTGAGGCATCCCCCAATAGACAGTCAATCCCACACATGGGACACTGCAGGGTTCGTCCTTTTGGGGGTCTTTCTGTAATCCAGTACAATGTATCCTCTTTCTGTGGATCAAAAGTATGGCCACAGTAGAAGCAGGTACAGCTGTTGCTCTCCAGAATCTGAAGTTCATTTGCAAAGGTAGCCTTATGAGCCTCCTGTATATAGTCTGCAGAGTACTTCTTTGAAACAAAAGGAACATACGGCGATTTCTTTCTTTTCATGTGCTTACCTTCCATCCATCTTCAATTAAAGCATCAAGGGATGGATACTCCCCTTCCAGCTCATCACTCTCATAGTTGAATACACGATAACGATAGGCAAGAGCATCAGCGATGGTGATATATCCAAACCTTCCGTCCAGATGGTCTAGATAACAGCCTTTATTCACGCCGGTGAGGGAAACTGAAAAAGCAACAATATCAACCCTCTCAATAATATCCCTTGTAAGCGCTTTCTGATCATCTCTCCATGTCTGCATGGCAGCCTCCTTACACCCGAAGCATACATCCTTTGCTGTGCCATATGGTGTCACAGCTGAAAATGTTTCCAGGGAGACGGGAAGAGTCCAGCTCTTTATCTTCTCATTTTTTCATTATATGATGGGTATTTGCAACGAATAGGAGGCACCCAATGGAAACACCACACACCCTTATAACCTGTATTGTTAACAAAGGTATGGCCGAAACTGTCATGGATGCTGCCCGCAAGGCTGGAGCAACTGGGGGAACCATCCTCCCAGCACGAGGAACCGGGAAGGAAGAGGATGTTCAGTTCTTCGGCTACCCGCTGGTTCCTGAGAAGGATATGCTGCTCATCCTCGTAGGATCGGGATTGACCGGGAAGGTGCTGGAAGCCATTAAGAATCTGTCCCTGCTTACAGAGCCTGGATCGGGCATTGCCTTCTGCGTCGATGTGGAACGATTTGTTGCCTTCGGGGAACCTAGCGATTAGGCAATCTCAGGATGAGGCCCAAGAGCAGGCAGATTCCTGATACCACGAGGATTCCCAGCCCAACCCCAAACAAGGTACTCATCCACCCCAGCAACAAGGCAATTCCTGCAGCAAACAAGGACTCAGCCTGGGATTCCACCGAGAGAGCGCTTGCAAGGGAGGCCTGGTCCATCTGGTTGCTTACATAGTGGATGCTCATTGGTTTTCTCAGATTTTCCAAGATATAGATACCCAAATACAAAACGACCGCCAATGTTGCATAGCTGAGGTGCAACAACAGACCACTGACAAGACCAAGAGAAATTCCCACCACCAAGGTGATATTCAATGGGCTTGCAAGATTATTGAACCGTTCAGAAAATTTACCTGAATTACTGGAAGCAATTGCCGTGGTCGCATAGAGAATGGAATAGACAATACCTACGATCAAGGCAGTGCGCTCCTGATCCTCATAAGCAAGCAGTATGGGAAGGCTCAATGCGAAGGTCTGGAGAATTGGTTGCAGGTAGTCCTTGAAGGCCTTGTAGTACCCACTGAAGAGTGCCTGGCTGGAGATGGTGCGTATCATGGACCAGCTCTTCAGCGTTTTCATAAGCGATTCTAGTACTGATCCAAACTCATCCTTGATATGCTTGTCACTGGTATGTCGTGGCCCATCGAGATCCTTCGGATAGCTCAGTATGAGCAGCAGGTTCAACACATAGGGTATGATGGTAAAGAGAAATATTGGTGCATAGGATCCATTATAGAAGACCAAGAATGCGGCAATCAATGCAGAAATGGCAGCACCTCGTTGGGACCATGCCCTGGTATTGCCATAGTAGTGGGTTTTCTGATCCTCCCATCCCTTCATCCTCAGATAGTCGAAAATCATTGCCTTATGGGTACCAGTCCTGAATGCATCCCCAAAAGCATAGAAGACCATCGCCAGCAACAGGATGGAGAAGTCCTTTGCAACGAAGAATATGATAAAGCTGAAGATATAGGCAAGGAAGGAGAATACCATGGTAAGCCTGCGCCCCAGACTGTCTGCAAATACGCCACTGGGAATCTCGGTAACGTTGATCAACACCTCCCGCATTGCGTACAAGGTACCTATTTCCAGATAAGAGAGTCCCTTATCCAGGAAGACCAACATCATAAATGGCTCATAGAACCGTAGATTCTTCAAAAACCCATACGCACTGAACTTGGCATACTGCAAGTTACGTTCATACCCTTGTTTTGGCATTTTTTTCTATCTCCCCGTAGAGATGTACCACCACAATCATTTCCTGTCAATCCAGTAAATTACTCAGATTTTGGAGCTCCCGTCGAAGAGCGGATGATTAGACAATTATACTACTCGATTCGAGTCACCCCGCCACCTTCAATCACACAAGAAGGTTTCTTCTGCATCTTCTCACCTACCAAGCGAACAGCACTCCTTCATCCTTGCACAATGAAATGTTCCTTACTGCTCAGAGCCACCTCATGAAATGAAGAGGGATAGATAGTGTCAAAATCACAGACGCTGTAATCACCGGGTATAGAAGATCCATGTTCCGTATCCCGTCTATGACACCATAGACAGCCATATCGTTGCTTGCCACCATGGCGGTCTCCCTGGGAACCTCTGCTCTGCACCCTCCTTGGCTTGCTCAATCTGGGCCTTCAGCCCCTCATACCTACGTACACGTGCGCCATGCTCACTAGTGAATCTGGTGCTGAGATAGGCAATCTTCCGGTGCCCAAGACCCAGTAGGTGGTAGAGAGCATTGTCCCCTGCAAGAATCATGGAGATACTTGCAGTGGAGAGCCCTACGGTATCAGGGATACCTTGCAATGTTACAGATTTCTTCTCATCGTGGCCTTTTTCATGCAATACAGTACTCTTAAACAGTCTTAAGCATAGGATGCAAGGTAAGATGACATACATCGGGTATATCCTCAGATTGCATGAAGTACTGGATTGACAGGGCACCCTCATTGTTTCTTTACATATTCACGGTGGACAAGCATACCTCTGGTGAGGCACTCTTTTACAGAGAGGAAGCAAGTGTCCAAAAAACCACTTTTTATCCGCTTGGCTCAACCAACCTATGGAGCCATGATTTTAAAACGTAACAAGATCCAAGTTGTTGGAATGGAATACCTGACAGAAATCAAACCTCCTTTCCTTGTCATGGCAAACCATACCCATACCTTTGATCCATTCTTCATCTCCTCAGCATCGCCGGTTCATATCCGCTGGGTAGCCGGTGCGTACCTGTTCAAGATGCGTGGACTGGGAACCTTGATGGAAAAATGGATTGGGGCAATCGCAAAGCAACAAGGCAGAAGCGACCTGTTTACCATCAGAACCATCTCTGATTCCTTGAAGGCCGGCGATATTGTTGGGGTTTTTCCAGAAGGAACCAGGACCTGGGACGGAGAACCTGTTGGATTTGATGAAGCCATCGCGAAGCTGATCAAGATATTCAAGGTACCGATTGTGCTCATCAACCTGGAAGGAGTCTATGGCTTACGACCACGATGGGCAAGAAAAACAAGAAAAGGTACAGCAGTACTGAGGGTGCTCCCTCCCATTCCCTATGAGGTCATCGATCAACTTTCTGTCAAGGAGCTCTATGCACTGCTCCAGGAGAAACTCTGTTTCAGTTACCGATCCTGGCAGGATGAACATCATCAGAAATTCCAAAGCAAACACGGTGCAGAGGGAGCAGAGCAGGTACTCCATATCTGTCCAGACTGTCATGCAGTTAGTACCATTGGTACAAAAGGAACCATGATTACCTGCAAGAACTGTTCGCTTACCATGGAACTTGATCCCTATGACAAGCTGCATACACGCAAGGGAGAGAGCACGTTTGCAGACATAGCTGCTTGGCACAGCTGGCAGAAAGCCTTCAGCGAATCCCCAGAGGGGGAATCTCTCATCTATCCACCGGATAGAGGAGTATTGTTCCAAACCGCAGATTCCAGGCATCTCAAACTTCTCTCGAAGGATTTTACGCTCAACCTCCAGAGAGAAGGCATGCTTCTCAAAGAACAGACGGGAAAAGAATACCATATGGCATTCTCCGACATCCAATCTATGATCATCAACGCAAAGAATACGCTCGAACTATACCACCAGCAGACGTTGTATAGAATCCGCATCCACAAACGAGGTTGCATCCTCAAGTATGTGGAGGCCTACAGGCGCGAAAGACAGCCCCAGAAGGATGGCACCTCATGAACTGGAATTTCTTCTTTCATATCGGCATTATCTCCGTTTCACTGTTGTTCGCTGCTCTCATCAGGGCACGAATTCGCTTTTTTCAACGATTTCTCATTCCTGTCCCCATTCTCTCAGGATTGATGCTCTTGGTTTTCTACAATTTTATCGCCCCCAGGTGGGGATTGAAGAATGATTTTCTGGGAGAAATTGTCTACCACCTGCTGAATATCAGCTTCATTTCCATGTTGCTGAGAGTTACTCCCAAGGCCCATCAGAGAGGGAGGGGAAGGAGAACCCTTGCTGCCAACGTAACAGCGGTGCTTGCCCAATACGGGCTCCAGTGTTTCTTTGGACTTCTTGCCACAGCCTTGATCATCGCAACCTTCAACCCAGAGTTGTTTCCAGCCTTCGGTTTCACCTTGCCATTGGGATTTGAACTAGGTCCGGGGCAAGCCTACTCTATTGGCATCGGTTGGGAATCCATGGGATTCAGGGGAGGCTCCTCAGTGGGTCTTACGATGGCTGCCATCGGTTTCCTCTTGGGAAGTTTTGGCGGTGTGATCCTTATCAATCAAGGACTGAAACGGGGTTGGATCAACAAGGAACAGGCAAAGACCATCAACAACAGGAGTGTAAGAACAGGTTTTTTCAGCAGATCAGAGAAAGGGAGACCCATTGGGTCCTATCTTTCAACCGATGGAGAGTCATTGGACTCACTTACCTACCATGTGGCTCTGATCATGATGACCTACCTGATCAGCTGGTCGTTTTTGACCGGACTCTCTGCACTGCTTGGGCTCATAGGCCCCTTGGGCAATGACCTTGCAGACAGCCTCTGGGGCATCAACTTCGTCTTCAGTTCATTCAGCGCACTCGGGGTGAAGATGCTCATGAAGCTGCTGAAGGTAGAGACCACCATCGACAACGCAACCTGTAACCGGCTTAGTGGCTTGTCGGTTGATCTTACCGTGGCATCCAGCCTTGGAGCCATCAGTCTGGTGGCAGTACAGGGCTATTGGTTTCCAATCCTGATTCTTACCGCAGTGGGGCTCATCATTACGGTCTTCATTCTCCCCTGGTACTGCTCAAGGCTCTATGACGACCATCAGTTCTTCAGGATGTTGATCATCTACGGATCTGCTACCGGCACCCTCCCCACCGGCCTTGCTTTGCTTCGCGTGGTCGACAAGGAGTTCGAGACCCCGGTGGCTACCGACTACCTCTACTCGGTGGGCATTGTCTTTCTCTTGGCCATTCCCATCATCTTGAGTGTGAATCTTCCCGCATTTAGTGTCACCAAGGGCAACCCAATGCTCTTTACCTTGGCAATTGCAATCAGCGGAGTCTACTTGCTTGCAGCTTTCATCTCCTACTTGATCATTGCCAAGAAGCGAGCCTTTATCAAACCCAAGACATTCTTCTACACCGAGGACTAGGGGATTGGTCTGATAATGGATTGTAGGAAAGAGGAGGCTTGTACGGTGTACATGCCTCTCTTTCTCTCCTCCCTTTTCACCCGACTGGCAATACTGCAAAGCGATGTTCGGCAGAACAGTGAATATACCTTCTCGCTGAAGATTTCCACGAAGGAATCAAACTCGTAGAACTCGTTGAGATAGGGAAAGAGGCAGAAGATTTCCAAAGCAATGGAGCGTACCAGCACTTTTTGCTCTCTCAGGTGCAGGATGATCCAAAGGAAACTATTTAATACAAAAAAGCCATCATTATCATCGTAAAAGACATCACCGAAAGACTCCTGTAGAAATACGAAGAACCCCAACTCATCTATAGCATCACGCCACTGGTTCCCGCTCAGGGCATTGAAGGCCGAATCTGTTTCATCGGTATCGAGACAGAGAAACAGATTGGAGGAGAGAATTCCATTACCAAATTTCCTTCTCTTGGCAGGAGACGGAACCGGCCAGCCATCAATGCGATATTGTGCATCAGCCTCGCTGACCTGGAATTCACGGTTTGCATGCTTCTTCTGCAGCTGCTCTATAATATCCTTGGCCACATCCTCATCTATTCCCAGCTTCTTTGCCTCAAGTGCAGAGTCAAATGGTGTACCGTTGTTGTATGCATTGGAGTACTTTTCAAAGAATACATTAAACCCGGACATGTCAATCGAAGGCTCTTCCTTCTGAGTCTGCGTGTCGTTGTTGATCAGGGAGAATGGTGCCCAAGGCATACGTAGTTGATGCTTTTCCATACGTAGTACCAAGGATAAGGCCACAGGTTGCAAACCTTCTGGTAGAGGAAGATCCAAGACAGCCATGAGAGCCTCAAATGCATAGCGGTTCATGGCCATGACCATCCACTGCTTTTCCAGCTTGAACACCCGCATTCCTGTAAAAGCAATATCACTCCAGAACTCCTCATCAGGAAAAGCTGAGCGCATCGCATCTGAAGGATGTTCAAGAACATAGGAGGCCACTTTGCCTCGGTTGTCGACTTTCCAGTCTTCCGGGTAGAAGGTATAACGGAGCGTGCCTACAGTAGTGCAGTACACCTCAAATGCCTGTCCTTTATGGCTCAAAGCATCAAAAGAAGCTTGGAAATCGAGAAAGAACATTGCCATGGGATGCTTGATCAGCAAGCTTGTAAAACCGGATGTTGAAAACGTGGCTTTATCGAGTGTGTTGCAGAGAAAGATCACATCGGATGAGGTATAGATCGTGTAGTGGATCATCCCACTGGTCTGAAGACACTGCCCATTATCCATCATGAGGGAGAAATAATGTAAATTTCTGCTCTCACGTTCTTCCTGCATGGTTTGCAGCCCAGGACTATAGAGTCTATAGGTATCTCCGGTGAGCATGTCCTCGATTACAAAGAAATCCTTGCAGATGCGCTCTTGGATAGTAAAGAAACTGAAAAATGCAGGTCTCTGCTCCCACTCGATGAGGGCGTCCTGTGCATCATCTGAAAGGGTGTCGGCAAACAGGGATCGCATGCGACGAATTGCTTTTGGGTCCGTAAGAAACAGGGCATCGGTGTATTGGATAGCCAAAGCATCCACATATTCTCCTGCATCAGGAATCACTGTATGTAGAAATTCGACAAAGGATACAACAAGTTCCGAATTGGCATCATAATCCATGACGTATTCATCAATATTGAATTCCAGATCTTCGTAACGTCTGGAAAATGCATCACACGCTTGTACAATGGAAGTAGGTATCTTCATGCCTCTATCATTATACAAATATGCCCTTCTTGAAAAGCCTCATCGTACTATGTGTGGTGCAGTATTTATTTTTGTGTGCTTTCCTTTTTGCCATCCATGCTTTACAGTGAAGGAAACATTCAAAAAAGGTGTAGTTCATGAAACGAAGTGCAGCAATCTTGGTTTTCCTCATGTGCGTGGGTATCGCGTACGCTTCAGCAATCTCCCCTGCCAAGATTCCTCTCACTTCCCCACTCTATGCACAGACAGATCTGTTGTATCGCTTGCATGGGATGCTCTCACCCTCATCCGCCAGGCCGTGGAGTGTCAGTGAAGCAGCAGAGGTCCTATCGGCGATTCCTGAGCAGAGTGCGTTTACAGATCTTTTGCATGCAACACAGTCTCTTCTCAAAGAGGCAAAGCCAAAAGTGCGCAGCGGTGCCTTTGCCTACAATCTTATGACCACAATCAACCTGGAATCATATGCACATACCAACACTGAAGATTTTGTTACCATTGAAGATTGGGTCTATGGTTATGACCAGAGACAATCCATGGTTGACTTCACCATGCAGGTACAGTACCACGACAGGTTCTACTTCGATATATCTGTCCCTGTCGGAATCTCAGCAGCATCTGATAGTGATGAGCTCATTACCAATCTAGACCCCATTGGAGCTTTGTTTGGATCTGGAGAGATAGAGTACCAGAAGATTGCTTGGCTCTATCAGATGGGTCTATCGACCAACCTGATCACCCCAGAGACAAATCTCTATGCAGACTGGCCTCGCTCCTCACAGCTCAGTCTTGGGGGAGATTGGTGGAGTGTAAGCGGTGGACGGGGATCGTTGCGTTGGGGCAACGGCATGAGTGGTGATCTGGTTGTGGGAAGCCATATCAACAACCACAACCACTTCTCTGCATCTGTCTTCAGCAAGGACAACAAGCTCCAGTTCCTGGCAATTTTCCTTCCCAATCCACTGAAGGACGACACAAAACAATCCATATTTCTAGGCCATCGTCTGGAGAGCAACCTAAGGCCGTGGTTGCGTCTCTCCTTTACCGAGAATGCAATGTACAAGGGCCCCTCTCTTCCACTCCGCTACTATGATCCGACCTATTTCTACCATAATCTCTATGATGGGGATCACATGAATGCCATCGCAAGTATTGAAGCTGATATCTTGATCGCACCTGCTCTCTCCTTTCATGGACAGTTTGCACTCGACCAATACCAACTTTCGAACGAGTCTGACTCCGTGGCCAATGCCCTGGCCCATCTCTTGCAACTTACTTACTCTTGGAAAGCATGTGGTGGATATTGGAGCATCTCAGGTGAATATGTTTCAACAGACCCCTCATTCTACAGACGCGATGATGTTGATTTCCTCCTCGCTCGGGGACTCCATAACAACGGGGAACCCGTTCTCATTGATTATCTTGGGTACCAATACGGTTCGGACAGCAAGGTATACCATGCACAACTGAGCTATCTCATTCCCCAAAGAGGAGAAATCAAAGGTTCACTTACAATCCACCGACAAGGAGAGGTAGATTATTTTGCATTCCACCACGAAAACGATGATGGAAAAGGAAACAATACCGATGATCCAAACATTTCTGGACCCTCCCCCTCTGGCAATACCATTACTGAGCGACTGATTATCGGCCTTGGTGGCACGTACCATACAAGCATCGCCAACCTAACGCTGTATGGCCAACTGAATTGGATCGGAAGAAGAACCTATGACCGAAGCACAGAGCATGCAGAGAACTATGCTGATGATTTCCAGGTGGTTTTTGGTGTCACAAAACAGTTCTAGACTTTCTTCGCTCTTCAACAATTGCCTCTCCACCTGGTCCCACTGAGAAACTTTACCCTCTGATCTGCCTCGTCAAGTTTATCCCATTGAAACTTGACGCATGGATATAGAACGTTAACTATTTCTTTCCAAATACAGGAATTATGCTCTCCATTGCCTTGCCCCTCACGCTTATAAGGAAGTACTATCTTCAGTGGAATGGATACTCATGCATAGAAGATGGACTCAAAAAACACGACCCTACGTGCTTATACTCCCTGCCCTTATCTTGGCGATGGTTTTTAGCTATCGTCCTTTTCTTGTTACCATCATAAACAGCATGCATACAGTTTCCATCATGGGTGAGCGGCTCTCCTTTGTTGGGCTGGAGAACTATAGCCGACTCTTTGACAGTCAGTCTTTTCAGGACAGCCTTTCCAACACCATCCGCTTCACCCTCTTCTTTGTTCCCACCAATATCTTTCTTTGTCTCTCAGCTGCGCTCCTGGCAAACAGGAAGGGAAAACTCGCAACACTGAACCAGGTCTTCTTTTTTCTTCCCCTGGCAGTCGGGCTCTCCTCCTCCATGATGATCTTCAAGATGATCTTCAACCCATCCCTGGGTATTGTGAACCAGTTGCTTGGAGTGGGAGTCCAGTGGTTCAATGATCCGAAAGCAGCCATGACCCTTCTGGTTATTGCAGGGGTGTATCTTGATTTTGGATTCAATTTCCTCCTGCTTCATGCAGCAGTACGGAACATCCCCCAAAACCTCGCTGAGGTGGCCCAAATAGAAGGAGCCAATACCTTCCAAACCTTTCGCTATCTTACCCTCCCCTTGATCGCTCCTACCCTTGTCTTTGTTTTGATCACGAATATCAAGGATGCTATGCTCATCTCCTCCCCGGTCCTGATTCTCACTGAGGGAGGTCCGTTTCGCTCCACCCAGACCTTGGTCTACCAGATGTACTTGGAAGGGTTCAAGAGTGGCAACTATGCAGTGGGATCAGCCATTGCCACAGTAGTCTTCCTCTTCACCTTCTTTATCCTCCTCATCCTGATGCGTTTACAGCGAAGGAGGGTATTCTACCAATGAGATTCTTCAAGGCAAGTGTTGCAACCCTGTTTTCCTTGGTGGTGGTATTCCCAATCCTGTATACCATCAGCGCATCCTTTTTCACCTATGCCGACTTTACCAGCATACCGGCAAAACTGTTTCCCTCCTCCTTCTATCTGGAAAACTATATCCGTGCGTTTTCGGAGACAAGCTTGGCCCAATTCCTGGCAAACTCTTTCTTCACTGCAACACTGGGGATGGTACTGAGAATGGGTATCAGCATTGCATCTGCCTATGCCTTCACGTTCTTCAGTTTCAAGGGAAGAGAGGTCCTCTTCTTTCTTGTTATTGCAACCATGTTACTTCCCTCTGATGCCTTGATCATTGCAAATTATGCGACGGTCAGATCAGTTGGGCTTACCGATACATACCTGGGGATAATCAGCACCAAGCTTCTGAGCCCTACGCACATCTTTATGTTGAGGCAGTACTTCAAGACCATGAGCCGTGAATACCGTGAGGCAGCACTGATCGAGGGCTGCAGTGATTCCCGCTTCATTGCTACCCTCCTGCTGCCTATCAGCAAGGCAGTGGTGATCACCTTGGCCATCCATAGTTTCAGCAACATTTTCAATGACTACCTTTGGCCGCTTTTGGTGACCAACAAGGAGGGCATGCGCACTGTGCAGGTTGGACTTACCATGCTCGGTTTCAGTGAGAACCTCGACTATGGCCCACAATTCGCAGCAATTGCCCTCTTGATGATTCCGATTCTTATTGCATTCATTGTAATGCATACACCAATACAGAATAGCGTGAGTTCACGCTTTGCAGGGAGATAATACCATGAAACGAATGCTTGCCATGTTATTGCTTGTCATGTTGGCTGCCCAAGGACTGTTTGCCATGGGGCAGGAAGAATCTTCAGAAAAGACCACCATAACCTGGTGGCACTATGGAAGCGGTCTTGCCGGTAAGGCCATTGATGAAATGGTCAATGAGTTCAACGATACGATCGGCAAGGAGAAACAAATCCAGGTGAATGCCGTATTCCAAGGCAAGGCAAACGATGTCCTGACCAAGACAAAATCCATTTTGCAGTCGGGCAACAGTGAAGACCTTCCCGATCTTGCCCAGTTTGATGGTTCTGCGGTGCTTGATATCCGTGATGTTCCATCCCTCATTCCCATGGAAGAGCTTGCCAAGGCCGATGGCTATGACCTGCGTGACATCCAGGAATCTGCACGCCTTTCAGTCACCTATAAGAACCAGATGATCGCCATGCCATTCAACAGCTCCACCATCTTGCTCTATTACAACAAGACAGCATTCGATGAGGCTGGCATCACCTCAGCCCCAAAGACTCTCAAGGAGCTGGGGGAGCGTGCAAAGGCACTGGTAAAGAAAGATGAGAAGGGAAATATCACCCGCTACGGCTTTGCCAATGTCCCCACCACTTATGAGTTGATCGTCTGGCTCGGCCAACAGAATGGGCTCAGCTATATTACTGACAATGAGAATGGGCATCTCGGCAATCCCACCAAGGTTCTCTTTGATGAAAACGGGACTATGGTGAACTTCCTCACCCGTTGGAAGGAACTCTATGCCACTGGAGCGGTGGAGAACCTTACCAGCGATGTAAACGGAGCTTTTGCCAGCGGACGGGTTGCCATGATCGTTGCATCCACCAGCAAGCTTACCACCATCCACTCAATGGTCTCAGACCGATTTGAGGTAGGGGTCGCCAACTTCCCTGCTGTCGATGAGAAGGCAACCGGGGGAGTAAACGTAGGCGGTGGTGCCATCTACGCTTTTGACAATGGAAGGGGGAACAAGGAGGCTGCGTGGGAGTTTGTGAAGTTTGCCACCAGCAGCGAGCAACAGCTCAAATGGCATATTGCAACTGGTTACTTCCCGGTGCACAATGATACCTACACACTGGATGCATTCCAGAAGCATATTGAGGAGAATCCCCACTATGCGGTTGCTATCAAGCAACTGATGGAGAGTAATCCCAAGATGCAGGGCATCTGGGTTCCCAGTGCCTATCAGATCTATTACGCATTCCAAAGTGG
Organism: Sphaerochaeta sp.; assembly: GCA_050252715.1. Lineage (GTDB taxonomy): Bacteria > Spirochaetota > Spirochaetia > Sphaerochaetales > Sphaerochaetaceae > Sphaerochaeta. The sequence goes on from JBFWKK010000062.1 coordinate 13,290, forward strand.
CATCCTGAAGATGTTGCAAGAGGACCTCTCTCCCCAAGAGACCACCAATGCACTTGCAAAGGAGATCAATGGATACTTTGAGGAGTATTTGAGGATGCAGGGCGAGTAAGAGATGTGAGGCTGTTTCACTCTAGTGAAGCAGCCTTTTCTTGTTATGACAACTCTTTGAACCGACACCGGTCACGGAAGGCGCAGTTCTTGCACATTAATCCAGGGCACTGCTGGAAGTCATCATTGGTTTCCAGCTGTTGTACGTGCCACGTCAAATCAGAGATGCGTTTCTGTAATGCTGCTTGCCGCTCCAGTGCCTCACTGAGTTTGCTTCGATACTGTTTAAGCAGTTCATTCCTCCGCTTCTCACCGGTAGCATCGTCACTGCCCATCAATATGATGGTCCGTATCTCACTCAAGGAGAAGTCCAAATCCTTCAACTCTGCTATACGGTTCAGATACACTACATCTGCATCAGTATAGTAGCGCTGCCCCCCATCTGAGCGTGCATTTGTCTTAAGCAGTCCCAAGGACTCATAGTATCTGATGGTACGGGGGGTTACATTGCATTTTCTTGCCAACTCCCCGATCCGATAGGTTGTTTCCTGCATATCTCATTTGTATCACAGCTCTATTGGACTGCTCAAGCAAACTACCCCGCTTTGTGTCTTAGCTTGGTATGAAATACCACATAAGCCAACCAACAGAGCAACGTATCAAGGAAATGGCGGTCTGCGATAGACCGAGAGAGAGGCTGGTCCAACGAGGTGCAGAGGCACTTAGTGACCAAGAATTACTTTCCATTCTCATCGGAAGTGGAAACCGAGACCGATCAGTTACGGCAATTTCCAAGGACCTCTTGAGTCTTTTGGACAAGAAACCTATACCGAGCAATGAGGACTTGCAGTCTATTGACGGACTGGGGATGGCAAAGGCCACGCTCATCGGAGCTGCCTTGGAACTGGGCAGGAGAAGGCTGCCAGCCAAGAGACGACAAATCTCAACCCCATCAGACATCTATCCCCTGATCAGACACTATGCGGGGAGAATGCAGGAACATTTTCTTAGTGTCTGCCTCAATGGAGCACATGAGGTACTTTCGGTGAATGTCTGTTCCATTGGTTTGGTGAACCGCACACTTGTCCATCCACGCGAGGTTTTCGGGGAAGCAGTACGCCAGCGTGCCACGGCTATTCTGGTAGCCCATAATCACCCCAGTGGCAATCTTGAGCCGAGCATGGAGGATAAGGATGTAACGAGGAGGCTGAAGCAAGCAGGGGATATCCTGGGTATTAAGGTACTTGATCATTTAATCTTCAGCGAAGAGGGGTATTTATCGATGCTGGAGGGTAATCTGTTCTAAAGAAGAAAAGAAAACTACCAGGTGCAAGCTCCTTTCTGTTGCCACTGAACCAAATTTTCTCTACTGGTTTATGGCTTGCAACTGGTTTTCTTATTGCTGGAGCATGAAAGGGAATTAATAAGGAAGAGAAGCTATGGATATTCTAACAGGTATCTGTAACTTGAAAGTTTACTTTTGTATTGATATCGTGTATAATATCAATATATAAATAAACTAGCATGAGAGGAGACAGATTATGGTAATCAATTCTCGATTGTATGATGAAATCAAGAAAAACAACAACGTGATCACCACATCACAGGTACTACAGCTAGGATTTTCAAAAAC
>JBFWKK010000063.1:0-13791 GCA_050252715.1 Sphaerochaeta sp.
CGGTAATTCCAGGTGCCAAACCTGCAAGCAATGCTGAAATGACGAAATTGATTACCTGATATACCGCAAAGAACAACGTGAAGAAAAGATTGTCGAAGACAATGAGAAAACTTTTCTTCATGGTCTTGAGCGGACGGTCTCCCGGCATTGCCCGAAACAGTGCCCAATAGTACAGAAGTGCAAATCCCAGTCCCATAAACAACCAGAATAGGATGACACTGAGCAGTGTTCCCACTACATTGCCATAGCTCAAGTAGAATGGAATGACAAATAGTATGAGTGATATATCCAGTACTGAGAGCAACCAATAGAGAAGGCTGTGACGCCATGCATCCCGTACTCCCCGCTTGAATCCATCCCATCCAGGACGTTCATATTTTGCATAGGCCCAGGTAGCCGCCGATACTCCGGCACTGAAGAATGCAAAGAGTCCAACTGTGAGGACCATGGAAAACACAGCAAGTAATCCATTGACTTCCATCAAGCTCATACTGCCCATGAAGGCCAGTAAAATCAGAAGAAACCCAAGGTTATGGACAACCATCGAAATCAGGTTGTCCCACCCATCAAAAAATGCTTTTTTAATGAAGAATCCAGTCATGCTACAAGAGTACTCATAGGAAGAAAGGAAAGCAAGAGGTTTTAGAACGAGGTTTCATCTGGATTCTGTGTTCCTCCACAAATATTTTCCATCTCATCCAGGAGTTTCATCTGTTGCTTATTCAGGGAGAAGTCAAAGATGTCAATATTTTGTTCAATGGAAGCAGGGGTTACTGACTTTGGCAGCACTACATGCCCCTTCTGGATGTTGTAGCGGAGACAGACTTGTGCAGGGCTCTTTCCTACTTCTCCTGCAATGGATCGTACCAGATCGCTTGTAAGTAGTGCACCGGTACCCAATGGGCTGTACGCTTCCAGTACCATCTGCTTGTCCCTGCAGTAACGAACCAACTTCTGTTGCTGTTCCCCTGCATAGAGCCGGATCTGGTTCACCTGTGGCTTGATCTGAGCTCGCTCGAGCAATGACTCGATATGGTGTTCACGGAAGTTGCTGATACCGATGCTTTTGATCAGGCCTTCGCTTACAAACTCTTCCATTGCCTTCCAGCTCTCTCTATTGGCTTCTTGCCAGTGAGAACGGGATGCTATGGGGTTTGGCCAATGGATCAGGTAGAGATCTACATACCCACTATCAAGTTTTTTCAGACTCTCCAGAAAGGCGTTCCTCGTTCGCTCATAGCCATGGTCGTTGTTGTGCAACTTGGTGGTAAGAAAGATATCCTCTCGATTGATACCGCTCTCCTTGATGGCTCTACCGACACTCTCCTCATTTTCATATGCAGAGGCTGTATCGATATGGCGGTAGCCTACCTCAAAAGCATACCGAACACTCTCATAGGCTTCTCTTCCCTCATTGATCTGCCATGTTCCAAAGCCGATTTGGGGTATTTGCATGGTGTTGTTCATAGTCAAGCTTTGCATAGATACCTCCTTGTTAGTTCATGAAGAAGTCCAGTATATTCCACCCTGTCTGCTCATTCTGCTTGTATAACTCTGTATACCCACAGTTGGTACAGGTTATGGTGATGAACCGTTTATTCTGGACATCAAAAATCTTGGCAAAATTGCCACCCGTTGCCTGAAACCGATCACTCTCATAGTGGGTGCCTCCACATTTGGGACACACATATCGCTTTTTTTCCATGATGATAATCATACCACGGTTTTTCATAACCAAAAAGTCTCAAAAACCCTCTTGACTAACTGTTTGGCCATTGGCTATAGTGTGGGAGTTGTTATGGCGGCATAGCTCAGTTGGTAGAGCAAACGGCTCATATCCGTTCGGTCAGGGGTCCGAGTCCCTTTGCCGCTATACAGACCTTCTTGGTATTCCAAGGAGGTCCTTTTCTTTGTTCAGGGGAAATCCTTCCTGAAAACAACCGTATCTCCACGAATGATGCTCCTGCGTATTTCAACCACATGCTTCTCAGTATATGGATTGTTTACAATACTGGGGAGAGAGGAATGTATGAATACGCAAGACCATATTGCATCACATGCAGTACATAAAAAAAGCAGGAAGGATACATCCAACCTGCCCTCTTGGTAGGAGTAATGCCGTGATCAACCCTTTTCACTGAACAGGGATTGCAATCTTCCAAGCAATTCCTCATCTTCCTGAATGACCTCTGCAATCCTGTTGAAGCTTTCCAGGGTATAGGAGTTCTCTTGTAAAATACCATGCATGTTTTTCTGAGCAGTGATATAGATGGTATTGATCGCCTGCATTACCGCAGTGAATTCCTCAATTTCTTCCTTCTCAAACGAAGCTTGGATGTCCTCAGGATTGTTGGTTTGCATAGCAATAATCTCATCCAGTGTCTCAATACTCAGCTCTGAATGCTTGATTACCTGTTCGATCTCAGCATTGGCCTCTACTTCCATTTGCTGAATACCCATCAGTGTATTCCTGAACCGTGTCAGTTCCTGATCACTTATCGCTTGTCCATCATCATCAATTTGCAAGGAGAGAGGGTTCATACCCATTCCTAGATCTGTGTTTGCAAAAGCTGAAGGTGCGCTAATGATGAGAAAAAACATCATGAGAATGCCAATTGTCTTGGTGATGTCTTGTTTGCCTGGAGAAACCATTTGTTTTCTGCTTTGTTTCATATCTACAAACCTATAGAGGGAATACAATCCCGTCAAGGTTGTTTTAGGGAATTCACTTGTGCTGCAACCCATATCCTGATATGTGATTACTCACCACAAGCGAGCAATGCGGTATTCCTTGCTCTTCAGCTCCTTATGGTATGCTGTCTTGAAGCAGGTAGCATATTCTTCCAAGAGGATGTATATGCTACCATCTTTCGCTGGTAAGGATACCCCGCGGCATACCTCACTGGTCCTCAGACCAGATACCCCAACCACCTCTGCTGCCGCTCGATCATAAGGTCCACCAACTCGGGGATATTTCGCATGCTATGTACTACAGGATTTGCCAGCAAGGCCTGTATGACATACTCTTTCTTCTTATGCAACACAGCTTCTGAAGTCAGGTCATACACCCCACAGTAGTTCCTCAGCAGGGATGCAAAACCCTTTGGATAGTCTTCGAAGGCAATACCACGCATACCCTTGCTGTATACCTTCGCCGGTACCTCTACCGCAACCCACGCTGGCAACTCCTTGATCAAACCGTTGTTGAGGATGTTTACCGCAAGTTCCTCATAGCCGCTGTTCTCCACAATTCCTTCGAGAATGTAGACCAACCGCTCAGAGACCTTCAATTCAATTTTAGGCTCGACTCTGCTGAGCATTTTCTGATACAGCAGATAGAAATCCTTTATCCCCTTATGGTCCACCACCTCCTGAGCCCAACTAATGTACTCACCAAAATGGCTGTCCACGGTAATGGGCAACAACTGGTAGTGATCGAGAATTTCCTTGAACAGCGTCCTATCCGCCCAAGGCTTCTTGCTTCTTGTTCCCTCTGGTAGTGGACGATGAGTGGATCCCTCTGTGATGAACGCCTCTCCATGCTGTTGCATGTATGAGAGAATATCGGAGTACCCTGGTTCTTTTTCAAAGAAGGCAGGAGCCTTGTTCAAGATATCTGGGTAAGCATCCTTGCCGCTGTCCCGGTAGTACGCTTCAAGAAGCACGCTGAAATGATTCAACCCAGCACTTCTGGTTTGCAGATTGGAGAATGGAGTCTCAAGAATGGAGGGGAGATATCGCTCCAGGCTAGCTATCTCATGACAGATACCGATGAACTTGAGAGCGGGGTACTTTCTCAGTACGGTTGTAACGATTGCGGTCATTGGATTTGAGTAGTTGAATACCCACGCATCCGGACAGAGTGCAACAACATCCTCACAGATTTCCATGATCACTGGAATAATCCGTAGGGAGTGAAATACCCCACCGGGTCCTCCGTTTTCCCCGTAGACCTGGGGAACACCATACTGCTGGGCGAGATTCCAATCCTCGTCCCATAGTTTGAAACGGTTTCCCACTTCAATCGAAATAACCACGGCATCACAACCAAAAAGCGCTTCTTTTCGATCCGTGGTTGCCTCTATGGCAAAGGGTAGATTCTGGGCCCTGACAAAGGCCGAAGCCTTCTTGTATACCTTCTGTAAAGCTTCTTCATTGATATCCACCAAGGTGATCGTGCTTCCTTCAAGAATCTTGCTCTGCATGATGTCACCAAGGGTACCAAGACCAAACTGGGCACTTCCTGCCCCGATAAGTACTATCTTCATGTATCGCTCCTGGAAACACTATACTATGGTTTTCATCCACTACAAAGCCTTTGTTTCATAGTATACTGGGCTTATGAGATTATTCTATGCACTGCTATTCGATGAAGACACCTTGGATGCTTGTACCGAGATACAGCACTCCATTGAGTCGTATCTCAGGAAGGGAAATGCAACCATGAAGAGCAATATGCATGTAACCTTGGCTTTTCTGGGAGAGCAAAACCGTTCAGATTTGCCGCTCTTCGAATTGATTCTTGCATCACTTCCCTCCAAAGAGATCAAACTCAGCTTTGACCACATTGATTCCTTTCCAAAACAGGGAGGGGATATCATCTATTTGGGCGTAGCCTATCAGGATGCCCTGTTCCAACTCCAGAAAACGCTGGTGGCAATGCTGCAAACCCAACATGTTGTCTTCAAGGACACCCATTTCAAAGCACACATCACTCTGTATCGAAGAGCCCGGTTTGAAAGCCTTCCCGCCATCAAACCGTTCAAGAAGCGTGCAACTCAGATTGCACTGATGCAGTCGCATCGAGTTGATGGGGTCCTCACCTATACGCCGTTGTTCTCTAAACCTATTTGATAAAAACAGTTGGATACTTCACGCATTGCAAACTTATTCACTTGGTGCTATGGTCTTCTAATGGATACCTATGTAGAGCATAATGCCAAAGCCTGGGATGGTGAGGTGGATAAACAGACCATCTGGACAGATGGATGCAGTGAAGAACAGATAGAAAAAGCCAGAAACGGAGAACTGGATATGGTACTCTCTCCTTTCAAGCGGGTTCCTTCCTCATGGGTCACGGATATTACAGGGAAAGAGGTCCTTGCGCTTGCATCAGGAGGCGGTCAACAAGCAGTATTGCTGGCCCTTGCTGGTGCACATGTCACCCTTTTTGATGTATCAGAAAAACAGCTTTCCACCGATAGAGCCTATGCAGAACGTCTCAACTTGGATATGGAGTTTGTACGTGGTGATATGCGTGATCTCTCCTGTTTCTGTGATGCATCATTCTCCATGATCTACAATCCTACTTCCACCTGTTTTATTGACGATGTGCACCACATGTACACACACTGCTACCGTATCCTCGAGCAAGGAGGAAGACTTTTGACCAGCATAACCAATCCTGCACTCTATCTCTTTGATGAAAAAAAGGCGTTGAAAAACAAGCTGAAGGTTAAATATACCATCCCCTACTCCGATTTACACAGCTTGAGCAAGCAAGAACTGGAGAAAAGGATGCAGAAGAAGGATACCATTGAATTCTCCCACACCTTGGAAGATCTATTGGGAGGACTTACCGATTGTGGGTTTCATCTTACGGGAATCTACAGCGATACTGCCGGATTCATGATGATCGACAGCTACATCCATGACTGTTATCTTGCAGTACGTGCCGAGAAGTGCTTGTAGGCTATAAAGCCATCTGTGTATACTACCCATATGGAAAACTATTTTGCTCGCTTGTTGCTCTCCAGTGAACTCGATGACCCTCTTTACTTTGCACGGGTACATCAGAATATTGCCGACCTGGAGAAGAAGCTGGTAGCACATTTCAATGAACATGGTCCTATGAATCAACGCTACATCCTTCTTTTGGGTGAGCTGAATATGGCTTACTACCGTGCAGGGAACACTCAGAAAGAACTTGAGATTGCGCAACAGATCTACCAAACTAGTCAGCTCCTCCGTGGTGATGATGATGAAGGAACCATTGAGGCTCTCATTGCTCTTGGACAATCGTATCTTGATGATGGACATATCAGTGAGGCTCAGTCGATTGTGGAAGATCTCCTGACACGTGACTATACCCAAGAAGGAGGGCCATCCTACGATTTATATCTGGATTCTCTCTGCCTGCAAGGTGATGTCCATCATATGAGAAAACAGTATGATGAAGAGCTTCTACTCCGTCAGCAGATCCTTACCATTCTGACCTCCTTCCAAGGAGCGACCAGCAGCCAAAGCATCAATGCCCGCTGTGCACTCGGATACTGTCTGGAAAAACGGTATGCATGGAGAGATGCACTTGAGCAGTATCGTATTGTACGTGCCTACCTCGATATAGAGACAGACTTTGCCTCGGAAGCAGAAAAAATTGGTCTACTGGTACATATTGCACGGTGCTATCGAAACCTTGGTGAGGTAGATGATGCCCATACCCTCTATCGATGGGCTCACCGAAAGGCACATGTATCCTTCGGTCCCGCCTCTCCCTTGGCCTTGAAAATGCAAAGAATACTCAGAGCATCAGAGAAGCGAAAGACCTCGCATCGTTCTTGACATTCCCTCCTGCTCTGGTGTATTACATAGATACAAAGTTAGCAATGCCTAACCCTTAGTGATTTAATAGGTATATAGAAAAAGGATAATCATGAAACGAATTGCCGTAGTATACTATAGTGGAACGGGGAACACAGAAGCCCTTGCCCAAGCTGTCGCGAAAGGGGCAAAGGAAGCAGGAGCAGAGACAAAGATCATCAAGGCTGGCCTTTTCTCTGGTGATATGCTTGACTCCTACGATGCTTTCGCCTTTGGTTGCCCTGCCATGGGTTCTGAGAGCCTGGAAGATGAAATTTTTGAACCTATGTTCAACGCTCTCCTTCCTTATTTATCAGGAAAGAGAGTCGGTCTTTTCGGCTCATATGGCTGGGGCAATGGGGAGTGGATGGACGACTGGGCTGAGGTAACCCGCGATTCTGGTGCAGTGCTTGCAGCAGATCCAGTTATCGCACTAGACACCCCGGAAGAAGAAGAAATTGCTGCAGCAACCTCACTTGGAAGAGCGCTTGCTGGCTAATCCCATTAGGAAATAGGTCAACTTACTGGCTGTGTAGGATGGATGGTGCAAGTTGTTGGGAGACAACTCCACCACATCACAGCCAACAATGCTTCTTCCTTCTGTAAGGGAAGTGAGCAAGGTAATGGCATCCCACCAGGAAAGCCCCCCCGGGTCGGGAGTACCGGTAGCACTCATCAAGGAACAGTCGAAAGCATCTACATCAAAGGTGATATAGAGTTTCTTTGGAAATGAATCTGGGAGTCTGAGATCTTTCAAGGCATTCCCACACTTCTGTTGATAGAGAAAGGATGCATCGTAGTACTCCACTTCATAGGCGTCTCTGGCTTCATTGTCCTCTTCGCTGTAGTTTCTAATTCCTACCTGGAAGAGCGGGATTCCTGCTTCCACCACCCTTTTCATGACTGATGCATGGCTGAGCTTGCTTCCCTCATAGGCATCCCTGAGGTCCATATGGGCATCGAACTGCAGCATTCCAACCTCACCCTTCAAGAAACGATCTCGTAAGAGAGGAATGGCAGCATTTGTCACGGCGTGTTCACCTCCCAGCAATACCGGAATGGATCCCCCATCATAGGCCTGCATCATTGCTTGGGCAGCAGCTGCAATCGCTTGCGCCACCATACCATCTGTTGGGATGAAATCCTTGGTGTGGATACCCAAGGATCCAGGATTACCAAAACCCTCAACAAGTTGTTCGAGCTGGGAAGAAGCTTCGATAATGGCTCTGGGTCCCTTTGCCGTTCCACCCATATAGGAGACCGTATCTTCCAAAGGAAATGGTATTACATGAAAATACGCTTTGGTCTTATCACAATTGGGAAACTCTGAGTCGAGAAACCAATGTTCCATACGCTCCTCCTAGGACAGCCTTCGCTGGTAATCATCAAATCCAAAGCTCTTCACCACGTGATAACTTCCATCTCTATAGATGCCGATATCTGGAAGAGCCAACCCATTGAACATGGTGGTCTTTACCATGGTGTAGTGCATCATATCCTCAAGGATGAGCCGATCCCCAATTTTTGGTTCACTCTCAAACTCGTAGCTTCCAACCCAATCCCCTGCAAGACAGGAGGATCCTCCCAGTCGGTAGGATCCTGATTCAACCAGCCTTGAGCCAAGTACTTTTGGCGAGTAGGGCATTTCCAGGCAATCAGGCATATGTGCGGCGAAGGAGGTATCCAGCATCAGTGTCTTGATGCCTCCATTTTCGACGATGTCAAGAATCTCGGTTACCAGATACCCAGTTTCCCAAACAAATGCTGCCCCAGGTTCCAAGATCAGCGAAATGTGGGGATATCGATCGTGGAAATCCATGATCGTCTTTTTGAAAAGATCCAGATCATACCCTTTTCTGGTTACCAGATGACCTCCTCCAAGATTCAGCCATTCAATCTTTCCAAGTAGATGTCCCCAATGTTTTTCTATGGATGACAGCGTATGGGCCAGCTCTTGTGCCCCACTTTCACAGAGGTTGTGGGAGTGCAATCCACTTACCCCATCTGGGAGTTGTGGAAGATCCTTGGGAAGTATTCCCAGACGGCTTCCGTAGCTACAGGGATCATACAAGGCAGTAGAGACTGTCGAGTACATGGCATTGATGCGAAGCCCCAGGTTAGCATTACTACTTCTATAACGATATGTTTCCAGTTGGGAAATAGAGTTGAACGTAATGTGTGTTGCCATTGAGGCAATGGTTTCAAATTCGTTCTTCTGATAAACCGGGGCATAGGCATGTACTTCATTAAAGAATGGTGAGGCAAGCAAAGCCTCATGCAAGCTGGATGCAGTCGCCCCGGAGGCAACAGAGGCCAGTTCAGGGAAGACTGCATGCATCGCAAAACCCTTCAATGCAAAGAGAAATGATACTGGCAGGGAGTCTTGTAATTCCTGTATGAGTTCCAAGTTCTTGATAAACTTCCCATACTCCAGCACAAAGGCAGGAGTATGTTCTATTTTCTTGCTGTCAATCATAGGCTACACACCAAAGGCAAGCTTGCCATCTACCACTACCTCCCAGGGAAGCCCAAGGGGGCCCAACTCCTCGAGGAACGGGTCTGGATCAAACTGTTCCATATTGTTCACCCCCGATTGAAGCCAGATACCACGGGCAACCAAACTTGCCCCGAGGGCGGCAGGAACACCTGTTGTATAGCTTACTGCTTGCGCCTTTGTATCTTGGTAGGCCATCTGATGGCTGCAGTTGTTGAAAATGTAGAGGGTTCTCTCTTTTCCATCCTTAATGCCCTTGATCTGGCAGCCGATGGAAGTCTGTCCCTTGTAGTTCTCTCCCAAGCTGGATGGTTCAGGAAGGACAGCCTTCAAGAATTGCAAGGGTTGGATCTCCATCCCCTGGAAATTGACTGGTTCAATACTGGTCATACCGACATCTTCAAGTACCCTGAGGTGGGTGATGTAGGCCTCACTGAACGTCATCCAGAACCGTGCTCGCTTGAGACTGGGATAGTGCTTGACCAAGGATTCCAGCTCCTCATGGAAGAGCAGATAACTCTCCTTGGTACCGATTCTGGGGTAGTCAACCTTCTGGTGAATCTCCAATGGCTCGGTCTGCTTCCACTCTCCATTCTCAAAGAACCGTCCATGCTGAGTAATCTCCCGGATATTGATCTCAGGATTGAAGTTGGTCGCAAAGCTCTTGCCATGGTCTCCCGCATTACAGTCAACAATATCGAGGTAGTGCATCTCGTCAAAGTAGTGCTTTGCTGCATAGGCAGTGAATACGTTGGTGACTCCTGGGTCAAATCCACTCCCCAAAAGCGCCGTCAGACCTGCTTCCTTGAACTTCTGCTGGTAGGCCCACTGGTAAGAGTACTCAAAATGTGCCTCATCCTTGGGTTCATAGTTTGCAGTATCTACATAGTGAACCCCGAATCGCAAACATGCATCCATGATTGGAAGATCTTGGTAGGGAAGCGCAACGTTCAGCACTACATCTGGCTTGAATGATTCCATCAAGGATACCAGTTCATCCACATTGTCTGCATCCACCTGGGCAGTCTGTACAGGAACAGGGCCAGCCTCAGCGGCAATTCTGTCACACTTGGATTTTGTCCTGCTTGCAAGCATGATTACTTCATATAGGTCTTCCATCCTGGCAGATTTGCGTACAGCCACATTGCCAACGCCACCTGCTCCTATGATCATTAAACGCTTTTTTGTTTCCATGTCTTACTCCTCTTGGTCGGTTTCGTAGTAGGTATATCCTCTGAGTCCGGCTGTATAGGCGGCGATGATCCGTCGCCTTTCAAGCGGGGTTATTCTTCCATCCTGAACGGCTCTTTCCGCCTTGCTGCGTATCAAGGACTCCAGCCGTTTCGGTTCATATTCGACGTAGCTCAAGACATCTGCAACAGTATCGCCTTCCAGTTCATTATGGAGTCGGAATGCTCCATCCTCGTAGGTTACTGAGGCAACATTGGTATCGCCAAGCAGGTTATGCAGATCTCCAAGTGTCTCTTGGTATGCTCCTACAAGAAAAACCCCCAGGATATAATCCTCACCGTCTTTCAAGGTATGGAGACTTAGTGTATTCTCCACCTCCCAGCGACCAATGAAACGGTCGATCTTACCTTCACTGTCACAGGTGATGTCACTCAGTACAGCTTTACGATCTGGCCTCTTGTCGAGCCTATGGATCGGCATGATGGGGAACAGCTGGTCAATTGCCCAAACATCCGGCAGTGATTGAAACAGACTGAAATTGCCGTAGTAGATATCAGAGAGCTGATGCTCAAGCTTTTCAAACTCTGGAGACTCCACATCCCCATACTTCTGTTTGATCTCAGCAACAATTGACCAATACACATGCTCTGCAGCTGCTCGCTCACGCATGTTTACCTTCCCGTAGAGGAACTTGTTTCGCATCTCCTCACGATAGTAATTCAGGTCATTGAGACACTCCTGTGCATTCTTCTCGTTGAGCATCTTTCTCACATACAGTAAGTTTTCCAAGGCAGGGAGCACCTCGCTGTCGAGCGTGCTCTCCACATCCTCACCGTTCCAGAAGATGTTGGTATCGAGTATATTGAGAAGGAGCACTGAATAGTAGGAAACAAGGGCTCTTCCCGACTCACTGAGCAGCGTTGGGTGGCTGACATGCTCTTCCTTGCAGATGGTCATCACCTCTTCAACGATATCGTCACAGTACTCCTTGGTTGTATAGTTCCTGCTGTTAGCACTGTCACTATGGGAGCCGTCGTAGTCAATGGCGAGGCCTCCTCCAATATCGAGCAATCCCATGGGAGCCCCCTCATGGACCAGACCACAGTAAAAACGTGCTGCTTCTGTGGCCCCCATACGGATGTCCCTGATATTAGGGATTTGGCTGCCAAGGTGATAGTGCAGCAGCTTCAAGCTGTCGAGCATACCTTCTGAGCGAAGCTTGTCCACTACCTGGATCACCTGTGTGGTATTCAAACCGAAAACACTTCGGTCCCCTCCACTATCCGTCCAGTGACCACTGGCAATGGTGGATGGCTTCATACGCAATCCAATATTTGCCTGTATCCCCATTACCCTGCTTCGTTCTAGAATAATATCAACCTCTCCAGGCATTTCAACAACCAGAATGGTCTGGATTCCCATGGACAGACCCCTGAGCGCCAAGTCGATGTACTCCTCATCCTTATATCCGTTACAGATAACATAGGCTTCATTGTCATCAATATGGGCCAAGGCTAGGAGCAATTCAGCCTTGCTTCCTGTCTCCAGTCCATGGTGGTACTGTTTTCCGTATTCACAAATTTCCTCAACAACCTGTTGTTGCTGGTTTACCTTGATCGGATAGACCCCCCGATAGGTTCCATTGTATCCCGATTCTTGCATTGCTGTAAGAAAGCTTTCATTTATATGCTGTATTCGCGAGTCGAGAATGTTGGAAAAACGTAGGAGAACCGGCAATTTCATTCCCCGCTCCTGCAGTCCCTTTACAATGGAAAGGAGACTTACCTGACTCTTAGGATCATTGTCCTTCAACCGTACCTCGACTTCCCCTGTTTCAGAGACATGGAAATATCCATTGCCCCACGTATCTATGTGGTAGAGCTTTCTTGCATCATCAAGTGTCCAAGTGTCCATTCTTACTCCTCATAGGTTCAATCATTTGCTCAGTATACCAGAAATACCTAATTCTGCACACAGCGTTGAACCTGTCCCAGGTCTTTGTCGTAGAGATGGTATTTGTCTTTTTATTGAAAAATATTTAAAGGCAAATGCTTGACATTGCTCTCGTTGTATTGGATTATCTAATTGATATCAATATGATATCATACTTCTTCACCTTGGAGGCATTCGTATGCAAGAAGCGGTGTATTCACAGGAAAAAATCCTGAACCGTCCGTCAATCGGGTTAGTTGTCCTTATACTCAACGTACTTTTCATTCTCTTGGCTTTTGGACTTTTCATGGTTGGCTTGATCAGTGACCTGCACGGTATAGCCAGGGCAGGTATCATCAGTATTGGATCACTCTATGCATTTATCGTTGGACCGATTCTCTTTGGAGGTCTGAAGATCATAAAACCGAATGAGGCATTGGTGCTTACCCTCTTTGGGAAATACTACGGAACTCTGAAACGGGAAGGATTCTACTTTGTAAATCCTTTTGTCACTTCTGTGAATCCAGCATCCTCCAGTGAAAGCTCTTCAGGCTCCTTCAAGTTGGAGACAAAGCCTGATGCGTCGAAGAATTCCAGTGCGTATGCAATCCAGATACCAAAAAGAAAAATCTCCCTGAAAGCAATGACCCTGAACAACGATAAACAGAAGATCAACGATGCATTGGGAAATCCCATCATTATCGGTGTTGTGGTCATTTGGAAGGTGGTGGATACAGCAAAGGCGGTTTTCAGTGTGGACAACTATGTCGATTATCTCTCAATCCAGTGTGACAGTGCCTTGAGAAATGTCGTTCGGCTCTTTCCCTACGACAGTGATGACGATGAAAAGTCACTGAGAGGCAGCAGCAAGGAGGTTGCAGATGACCTCCTCAGGGAGCTGCAAGAGAAGGTTGAAGTAGCAGGTCTTGAGATCTTGGAAGCAAGAATAACCCATCTCTCCTACGCACCAGAGATAGCAGCTGCAATGTTGCAGCGTCAGCAGGCTTCTGCTATCATCGCCGCAAGACAGAAGATTGTGGAAGGGGCTGTAGGCATGGTACAGATGGCCCTTGACGAGCTGAACGCAAGTGAAGTGGTGAACCTGGATGAAGAACGCAAGGCTTCCATGGTGAGCAATCTCTTGGTGGTATTGTGCGGAAACCGGGATGTACAACCGATCGTGAACAGTGGTTCACTCTACTAATAACAGGGGATGATGACGTATGGATGCAAAGGATAAGAGCAAGAAACAGGTGTTATTGCGTCTTTCGTCATCATTGTGGAAAGAACTGGCCGCTTGGGCAGAGGATGACTTTCGATCCATCAACGGCCAGATTGAATTTCTGCTGACAGAAAGTGTGCGTAGTCGCAGAAGACACCTTCAAGAACATGAAGAAGACAATGCATGAGAGAGAAAGAGATGGCCACACCCCCAGATCCTGCACTCCCTTATTTGATCACTCCCTGTTTTTTCAGTTCATCGTTTTCAAAGAGGTATGCTAGGGTACCTCTTTGGTCCCCTCTTGTACCATCCTGATCACCTTCACGTTTGTTGTACAGATCATCGCTCATGATGTCCCCCTGGATTACATCCC
>JBFWKK010000064.1:0-13203 GCA_050252715.1 Sphaerochaeta sp.
AATCTACTGTCGATCGAGCATGAGAAGGCACACCTGTCCCACGACAGGTGAAATTGCTATCGTCTGTATGGTGCTACGCTGTCTTCTGTAAGCCCGGAAGGATGCAATACTGCAGTATCTTGATCGCCGCAAGACACAACACACCGGTCATCAGGCAATGGGCTACCTTATCCGGTCCCCGTACCATGATCTTCGAGGGGATCAGCCAATCCTTCAGATGGGCATTGGACCGTTCGACGGTGGAGCATATCTTGAACCGTTGCTTCTCAACGGGAGACAGCACCCGTTGTTGCTTGCGCCGCTTGTTCGGGTCGATGATGGGGATCTTTCCTTTTCCGAAGATGAAATCCTTGATGGGTTTTGCATCGTAGGCACTGTCCATCAGTGAGTACAGATGGGTAACCCGTTCACTGGACATCCGCTCCAAGGGAATGGCCGCCTGGCTGTCATGGACATTCGCTCCAGTAACGATGGCACTGATGGGGATGCCGCTGTCGGTAACATCCAGATGCAGCTTGTAGAGCTTCCAATAATTGTTGTTGCCCTGGCTGTTTCGCTTGCATTCCCAGCTGCACAAGGTGTTCAGCTCACCGATCGCCTGTTCTGCTGACTGTGCAAGTTGCTTCTCCAGAACGGATTGTTTCTTATCCCTCGGTTCAGATCCTTTCTTCGGTCTGCCTCGCTTGCCCTTGGGCTTCACTTCCTTCTTGGTATTGGTCGCCTTCTCGCGTGCTTCAATCGCCGTCGAATCCCGACTGATGTGTCCCACGATACGACCCTCCAGATACGACGATACCAATGGACCGAGTGCCTTCTCCATGAGCTTCTCTTGTGCATACCATGCATACCGTCTGCTGAAGGGGGCTTCGCTAGGGACAACAGTGAACCCGCAAATCTGCCGCAATGACGGGTCGCTGAGCCACCGGTTGCGTAGCGAGGTGACTGTGGCAATATTGAAGAATTGTTTGGCCAAACAAGAACGGATCATTGCCGTCTCATCATACGATTTACGACCGAGCAGGCTCCCGGGGCGGTCGTATGCGGGAAGAAATTCCTCGATCACCTGCAGCAGTTGGATGAATGTACGATGCTCGTTGGTCACATATCCTTCGAAAATCTCCTGGATATCGTAGGAAATGCCGAATACCATCTGGCAACCGCCAAGGATTTCTGTTATGCTTTTCATGGACCTGCTCTCCTTCTATGTGTTTGTGGTAAATCACATTATATAGGATTGCCAGGTCCATTTCCGTATATTTTGCCCAACTTGGGCCAGTTTCAGACAATTCTGTACACCCAAGGGCTCTTCGGGATGCTTCAGATTGTAGAAATTGCTAGGATTTTGCTATTTTGCAAAAGGCTCAGGTGATCACTTACTCCAGTAGAATGAGGAATATTAACAGCCATAGCACTTGCATTACGTGTATTACATTTTTTAATGGATGCTACTCTAGAGGGGAAAAAAGGAGACCTACATGACTGAGAGCATATCAGTGCGCTTACCGAAAGAACTGGTTGACAAGCTTAACAACCTGGCAGAGCAAACAGGCAGAAGAAAAACGTACTACATCCAGGAAGCGCTTGAAGATAAGATATGAGATCTTGAAATGATTTACTTAGCAAAAAAACGCGATCAAGATGTGAGAGCAGGTCGGAGTAAAACCACTACGCTTGAAGAAGTAATAGCAGAAAATGGCTTAACTGATTTAATTTGAGGAATCTTCTTCTCTTTTACCTGAGGGATTCTCCTTACCATAGGAAGGAGCAGTCTCCCTGAGCATTTCCTGTCGAAGAACCTTGTTTATTCTTGTCTGATATCCTTTTCCTTTTGCCTTGAAATACTCCAGAACATCAGCATCCAGTTTGATGCTGATGGCTTTCTTTACAGGGACCACCTTATAATAATCCCTAGGCACAACTCGCTGCAGAGTTTTCAGATAATCAGGAGTAAGCTCTGGAATTTCTGAAAAATCAAT
This sequence comes from Sphaerochaeta sp., assembly GCA_050252715.1. Taxonomy (GTDB): domain Bacteria; phylum Spirochaetota; class Spirochaetia; order Sphaerochaetales; family Sphaerochaetaceae; genus Sphaerochaeta. The sequence goes on from JBFWKK010000064.1 coordinate 1,977, forward strand.
TCCCCGAGATTTTAATTCCTCTACTTCTTTGTCACTCCATTCATCTCTTTCTGCCATAGTATAATCCTTCTTCCCATTCAAAACATCCATCATCACTCACTATTGTACACCCCATAGTACACCCTCACTAAGAGTATATACTGTATAGAATACTCTCTATGAATGAGCACTACTTAGGGCATTATTCCTCACTTATGGAACTATGCAAATAATTCAACAGATAATGCCATAAGGAATTCTTCAATGGTTAATTATAGTGGGAAGAGGGAGACACCTCCCTTGTTCAAGATCATAGGTGAATAGTCCTCAGGAATCTTCGCCCGATCCCTACCCCATACCATTGCCATATGCCTTCGTTGCAGACTCAAGAGTCTTTTCATGTGCTATAATCTAGGTATGAGTAACTTCACTTCCCTAGAAACATTACAACAGAAAATACGTGCCTGTCGAGCATGTGATTTGTCCGTTACCAGCACACAACCTGTCCTGGGAGAGGGACGGCCAAAAGCCCGGCTATTTTTTCTTGCCCAATCACCGGGGGAACAAGAGGATCAAGAAGATCGCATGTTTGTTGGCCCTTCCGGTAAGATATTTCGTGAACTACTCCATATTTCCGGGATTACCTGGGATGATTGTTATCTTACCAATCTGGTGAAATGCTGGATTCCTCATAGCCGACAACCGAAAAAGACTGAAATAATCGCATGCAACCATTTCTTGCTCAGTGAATTGGAACTCTGTCAGCCGGAAATACTCGTACCTCTTGGATTTTATGCTACACGATGTATTTTTGATCTGTTCAAGAATGAAACGCTTCACAGAGATGAATTTTCACACGTTATCGGGCGATTCCAAGTCAGCAAAAACCACGGGATATACCCATTATCGCACCCAGCAAGTGTTCTGTACCAACCAGAACTGAGAAACAGTCTGGAGTGTAGTTATGCAAAGCTGGCAGTTCTGAAACAACCTTGTAAATGGCACCATGTATGTCCCATTACTCGATTTGCCAAGCTTGGGCTCATTGATGATTACTGGCCACGATACTACTGCTATGGAGACTGGAGCAGCTGCACACGTTATAAGATGGAAGAGGAAGGAGTATTTCATCCTGACTCCATGATGCCTGACGGAACCATCGATACCACGCTTCGTTGATTAAAACATGCAGGCTCTGTATCACCGCATCCCTGCATGAGAGTAAGTCCGTGTCTCACACCAATATGACATCTGTTCCACTAATATGATCCTACAGGAATCATCCGACCTCCTTCTGACTGCGGAAAATGAGCCAGCAAGATATCCCAGATATATTTTCTGGTATTCAACCCAAAGTAACGGGATCAACATAATAGACCATGGGAATAATATCCTCATACGAGCCATCCGGCATGAGAAATCCTCCATGAATGATGCCAAGTCTTTGGAATCCGAGTGATTCATAGAGATGAATTGCTGCACTGTTTGTTGCAACCACTGCATTGAATTGCATGATGCGAAATCCAAAACGTGCTAATTGTGAGAGAGAATCCTCTACCAAGGCTCTTCCAACTCCCTGTCCTTGGAATCTGCTATCCACAGCATACGATGCATTGGCTATATGACCAACTCTTCCAATATTGTTTGGATGGAGGATATAAAGTCCCTGGATGGTCCCCTTCTTTTCAGCAACCCCACAATACCTCTGACTCGCAAAGAAGGAAACCGCCTCTTTATCGCTTAGGCAATGAGTCTGGGGAAAGGCTCTTCCCTCTTCAACCACCTCATTCCAGATGTTTTTCATCCTAGGAATATCAGTCTCCTTGTATGCTCTGATTACCATCTCTCGCTCCTTCACTTGCAAGGAACCCTCTCTTTGCGATACGCTCACCTAAGAGCATTTTGGAGGGCTTTTTTTATCATGCAAACCACACTGGTTCCCGTTTCCATGCTGGTACAATGTACTGCAAACGAATTTGCCTCTGCAAGCGTACTGGTGGTATATCCTCCAAGTGAGCGTATGCTGGCAGAACACTACCAGAAGAAGCATCCCTCCTTCCCGTTTCTGGAAATCGAGAACCCGCTCTCGCTCCTTGCAGAGGGAAAAGCATCCTACCTGCTGGGAAAGGATCCAAGTCTTACTTGTTACTGTCCGCTTGAAGGAGTTCCTACTCCCTTTCTTACCTTCCACTTCCATACCTTGCAAGATGCTTGCACCTATACCCGTTCCTACCCAAACCCTGCCCAAGACATTCCTCGTTTGATCGAGGAGGATGCAGAGCTGCTCATTGCAGGAAAGCTGGTGGCTTTTCCAACTGAAACGGTATATGGACTGGGAGGGGATGCCACCAACGAAGCTGCGGTCAAGGGTATTTTTACTGCCAAGCAGAGACCCTTTTTTGACCCCTTGATCGTACATATTGCCGATTACGATCAGTTGGATGGTCTTGTTGCAGAGGTAAGTTTCCAGGCAAGACAGCTCATGGAGACCTTCTGGCCAGGACCCCTTACGTTGGTCATGAAAAAGCATCCGTCGGTGGCTGACATCGTAACAGCAGGAAGCGAAACTGTTGCGGTCAGGATGCCTGCAAATCCTCTGGCACTTGCCTTGATCAAAGCAAGCGGGAAACCCATTGCAGCACCCAGTGCAAACCGATTTGGCTATACCAGCCCAACCACTGCTCAACATGTGGAGGAACAACTTTCCGGTAGGATTGCAGCAATCCTCGACGGCGGGGCTTGTACCGTAGGGATCGAATCAACAGTGCTTGCATTACATACCAAGGTGCCGACCATTCTCAGACCGGGAAAAATCGGGCTTGCTGAGCTTACTCCCATTCTTGGTGAGGTTGCCATGGCCAACCAGGCAGGTCCAACTGACAAGAAGCTGGAAAGCCCTGGACTGTTGGATTCACACTATGCACCGACCACCCCCCTCTATCTTGTAGAGGACGTTAGACAGTACAAGGACGAAGAGGACATCGGAATTCTGTTGTTTGAGGATATCGGTGTTTCCTTTCAAGGACCGGTTGCCTATATAAGTGAAGACAAGGATAGTGAAATCGCCGCAATGCGCCTGTACTGGGCGATTCGCAAGCTCGATGGTCTAGGTTTGCGTTGCATGGTCTGCTCCCTCCTGCCTGAAGATGGGATTGCTGTTGCAATCAACAACAGACTGAGGAAGGCGGCCAAGAAGGAAGGCTCGCCTAATCGTTGAGCACCTTCGCAAACTTCTCAATTGCATCGTATTGGATGCGTTTCACATCCTCATCACTTTTGCTCATCAGGGAAATCATCTTTTTGGTAAACCACCCCATATGTGAGAAGAGGAATTGTCCACCAAAACTATTGCTTACCAGTGCATGACTGACCAACGCAGGGGGATAGGTATGTTCCAGCTGCTTAATGCTCCCCTCTCCCTCTTCCATATCGCAGGTAAAGAGTGCCAGACGTTTCTCCAGCAAGGTTGCAGTATGGTCCATACAGAAGCGTTTCACCCGCTTGTTGATTTTCCCTGCATAGATAGGACTTCCTACAACCACTGTTTCATACGCTGAAAGATCGACGACTGGATTTTCAGCGAGATTCTGCAAGGACACATCACCCTGCAGTGCATCAGCAAGTAGGCTTGCACACTCTCCAGTGGTTCCATAACGTGTTGCAAATACAATCAGTGTTTTCATGGGAACTCCCCCCTTTGCCCTGCTTAGCATAGCATACACAGGGCAAGAGGGAAATATAAGATTGCTTAGCGCATCTTCTTCACAATAACTTCTGCTGCCTTGATCAGAGGATAGCCAGCAGGAGACCCAGTGAGAAGTGGCTGGGTGCCAATCTGCATCGTGAGCAGTTGCTTGACTGTAACGCGGTTCTGGATAAGGAACCCTATAGCATTGGTCAGTTCACCAATACTATAGCCGCCATATACTTCAGCACCAAGAATCATTCCACAATCACTGGCAACAATCAGCTTTACCATCTGCTTGTGTGAGTGCTCAAGATTGCCAGGGTGTGTGTCCATTCCTGTGAAACTTCCACAAATCACAGCGAAGTTTTCTGCTGTTGCCCTTGCTTCCGTGATTCCTGCAGTGCCAAATGCATGATTGCCAATTGCAGTTGCATAGATGGCAATGGTTCCTGTAAATGGCTTACAGGGACTGAGGGAGTAGAGGTTCATACCTGCCGTTCTAGCCTCAGCGCAGGCAGTGGATGCAAGCATGGTACGATCAAGCTTTCTCGTAACAAAGTCGCGTTTCTCAGCGCAGTCGCCCACTGCAACAATATCACTTGTACAGGGCAGTACCCGCATGTACTCACAGGTCTTGATGAAATCATACTCATTGAGCTCAATGCCGGCAGCCTTTGCAATGGCAGTATTGGGAGCGTAGCCCATGGAAAGAATGACAGCATCGGCCTTGATGTGCTCACCACTGTTCAGTATTACCTCATTGACCTTTCCATCCTTGCCTTTTATCTCTGTTGCTCCCTTGCCTGTGATGACATTCACACCCCGTTCCACGAGGTGTTCCTGGGCGAGAACGCCAAATTCGTCATCGAATGCACGATTAAGTATGGTCTTCTCTATTTCCAGCAGGGTAACATGATATCCTCTCTTGTTCAGCTCATCGGAGACCTCAACACCAATGAACCCTGCACCGATGACAAGAATTTCCTTGAGTCCTTCCAACTCCTGCATTACCTTGTCGAGGTACACTTTGTTCTTGGGAATGGTAAAGACGCGCTCCAGATCCGCACCCTTCAGCCAACCTGGCTTGGTAGGAATACTTCCAAGGGCAAGAACCAGCTTGGTGTACTGCATAATTTCACCACTGGCGAAAATACATTGGTGTTCCTCCACCTTGATCTCCACCATCTCGTCGACGACAATCTCCACCCCTACTGAGGTAAGCAGCTTATCGGGAAGAATATCCTTGCTGCTGTCGCTCAATGTCCCAAAGATATAGGGGATACCACAGGGAATCAGAACCTGTTGCTCCTTGCGGACCAACACCACTTCCTTCTCGGGGTAGGTGGTCTTAGTGGTGATAGCAGCCTGCAGTCCAGAGGCTCCGCCTCCAATTACCAATACATCTATGATTCTCATATGCACTCCTTACGTTTACTGCTTTCAGTATGCCTCTCAAAGAACGTATCCTCAAGGGATTTTTCTATAAACCTCGTTTTTTTTCTTTATATTATAATATTTTATATCTTACATATGATTATATGTAATATGAATTCATATACAAAACAATGATGCCAAGACCCTAAAAAAGAGGGTCAAAAGACCCTCTTGAAGCACTACTTTCTCTGTGTTAGCGACGACCATACCCACTCTGAGGTGAACTGCCTTTTTGGCTGCGACCACCGCCAGCACCTCCCTGATATTGACCACCTTCAGCCTGTCTCAGTTCAGCTTCAGCTCTTCTCTCTTCTATTTGAGCCTGCAATTCAGCAGGAAGCTCATCAAACACACAATCTTCTGCACTACAATCCATCTGCATTACACGCTGTTGCAATGCCTGTTTCTGCTCAACACCTACACCAGGAGCTGCCACTCTTGCCTGTGCGGAAGCTGCCACTCTTGCCTGTGCGGAAGCTGCCACTCTACCCTGTGCGGGAGCTGCCACTCTACCCTGTGCGGGAGCTGCCACTCTACCCTGTGTGGGAGCTGCTGCTCTACCCTGTGTGGGAGCTGCTGCTCTACCCTGTGCGGGAGCTGCTGCACTTGATTGTTTGAAAGCGGGTGCTGCACTGAGTGCAACCACTAAGACGATGAGAAGGATGGCTACCATCGAGATTCGTTTTTTGTTGTTCATTGTTTGACCTCCAGTCAATTTGTTTGTCTTGACTAGAGTTTCGCACCTCAGTATCCAGATAGTTTCAATGCTGGGTAAAGATTAGGTAAAGTACACCGTAAATTGGGTTTTTTTCTGGCTTGTCACGCCAATGGTCCAACCATGAGCTTCCACAATGGCCTTGACAATGGAGAGGCCGAGTCCGGTTCCTTCTCCCGTTCGGGCTGATTCAGCTCTGCTGAGACGATCGAATAGTCGAGGGATAAAGTCCTCATCAATGGTTCCTGCATTCTCTACAACCAAATTCACAGCTCTTCCTTCCCCGTCTTGTTGTACGCTCACAACAATCTCGGAATTGGACAGTCCATACCTCAGTGCATTGGAGATGAGATTATCCAACATCCTGGAAAAAAGGTTCTGGTCAGCATGTATGATTGCACCTGTCTTTCGATGCATAAAATGCATTCCTTTTCTCTTTGCTTGTTCTTCATAGTGGTTGAAAATTGTATCCAACACAGCATCCACAGAGACCAACACATGCTTCACTGCATACCCTGGCGATTCCAAATGTGTAAGGAGAGCCAGATCATTGATCAAATAGGTCAGCTTCTCTGTCTCCTCAAGAAGGAGTGAGATGCGTTGATCATCCAGGGAAAGCACGCCATCGCCAATTCCCTCCAGCTGTCCTTTGAGAACGGTCACAGGACTACGAAGGTCATGCGCAATATCCGCTGCCCATTGTCTGCGCAACTGTTCCTCATAGAGGAGATTCCTCTGTAAGGTTTGGGCTGCTTCACTGATATCGGCAAACTCACTTACCTTGCTCTGCTTGAGCACAACATCGCGTTGTCGATTTGCCATTTGGTGTAGTCCATCTACCAGTTCCCGACTTCGTTTTCTCAACGGGATAAAAAAGAGGGAGGCAATCAGCATTGCCACGACCAGGGCGATCAGCAGGGCCCATATCAGAACATTCCGGGAAGCTGAGAGCAGGAGGGCATTTGCCTCCACCTCAGAAAAGGTAGGCAGATGGAATGCATAGTAGGCAATGACAGTCTCATCGCTTTTGTAGACAGTGTTCCATTTCTGGTTCTCTATCTGACCATACTGAGGTCCCCTTGAACGACCTACACTTCTCTCTCCCCGGTGATAGGAAAAGAGCAGATTTCTCTCACTGTCTGTGACCTGCAGATAGGTTGGTTGCTGGATCAAATCCTCTAGGGAGTTGAGCAACAAAATCTCATCTAGCTTTCCGTAGTCTGCGTAGATTTCTTGCAAACGTCCTTCAATTTCTCGTTCTACTGCCCTGGTTTGCGTTTCATACCATGCATCCTGGGTTGCATCCAATCCAAAAAAAAGCAAAACTGCAAGCAATCCAATAAAAGCAATGAGGCTGAACATTACCAAAAGGAAGTTCAACGTTGACAGGGAGATGGTTCTTGGCATTTCAACCTTCCTTCCGTTTTCCATTGAATGCATACCCATAGCCACGGACTGTCTTGATCCAATCAGCATCCCCAAGCTTCGCTCTAAGGTTTTTCATGTGGGTATTGATTGTCCTGCTTGAACCGTCATGCACATAGCCAAGACACTGGCCAAGCAATCGCTGTCGGGTAATCAGCTGGGGGCTGTTCTTTGCAAGCAAGGTAAGCATCTTCCACTCAAGTGCGGTAAGACTGAGCAAGGTATCGTCCAAGATAACCTCATGGGTTTGTTCATTGACAGAGAGCGTATGACCATCCAAGAGAAAGGTCTCTCTGTTCGTATCTTGCCTTCCCCCTTGTTCTACCCGTCTGAGAATTGCCTGCACCCGTAGAACCAGCTCCTTCGGACTGAAGGGTTTTACAATATAGTCCTCAGAGCCAAGTTCGAGACCGGTGATACGATCACTTTCCGATTCACGAGCAGTTAGGAATATAAAAGGAATACTCGAGTTATAGGCATGAATCTGTTTTGCCAAGAGAAACCCATCCCCATCGGGGAGCATCACATCAAGGATGCAAAGACGGGGATGTTTGTATTGCAAACTCTCCAGGACACCTGCAACCTGATTGAATACCTGTACCGTATACCCTGCCAACTGCAAATAAGCTTGAATAGTCTCGGCAATTGCTGGATTGTCCTCTACTACGTATATCATGACTTCGATACTAGGCCCATGCAGGGTAAAAAACAAGAATCACTCCCCTATCTTTACCTACTCTTCACCTAGAGTGATGTCCATCCCCCATCAACAAGCAGCAAGGTACCGGTTACCATGTCAGCATAGTCACTGGCGAGATACAGCACCGCAGAGGCTACATCGTCAATGGTGGCAACTCTGCCACGAGGGATCTTCTTTAGTACCCCTTCAAGAAATGCTGGGTCATCCAGTCGTTCAGCAGTACCTGGGGTGTAGACGAAGGTGGGACCTACTGCATTGACCGTAATATTACTGGGGGACCACTCAGCTGCCAGTACCTTGGTGAGCATATTCAAACCACCTTTTGAAGCACAATAGACAGCCTCATGGGGAATTGCCACAACAGAAGCTTGGCTTGAGATATTGACAATACGCCCTTTCTTGCGGGAAAGCATTCTCTTGCCGGCTTCCTGGCAACAGAAGAAGGTGCCTTTCAAGTTAAGGTCCATCATCCAGTCCCAATCTTCTTCTGTTATCTCCTCAGCAGGGATCGGATTTCCCATTCCCGCATTGTTCACCAACACATCGATAGGACCCAATTCATCCTCAATACGAGAGAAACAGTCCTTGATGGAGTCTACCCGTCTAAGGTCAAGCTTGAAGGCCTTACATTGGCCTCCCTGTTCAGTTATTCCAGAAGCGACTGCTTCCAATGCGTCCATATCACGTGCAGCAACAGCCACCTTTGCCCCTTCTCTTGCAATAATCTCTGCCAATCCTTTACCGATACCTTTACTTGCACCGGTTACCACCACCAGTTTTCCTTCCAATGTGGAACCAAACCGTTTACCGTCCATGCCAGCTCTCCTTTAGTTCCTTAACCGTACGACGGGTTTCAGGAGTGGTCAAGCATTATAGGTTGAGAAAAGTATCACCCACTTCTGGGCACATTCATGTTGACAACCAAGAAGAATCGAATCATAGTCACAGGTAATTCATGCCAATGGGAGCCTCTTCTAATGCCGAAAGAAAAAGAGTCCATATACCGTGGGGACAAAGGTGTAAAAGTTTTTCTTATCACCATTCTGCTCACCGGTCTTGCCTACGGCCTGTATCGTGGGATACAGGACAACTATCTTGCAGAGATTGTAAAAATTTCTGAATTTGAACGGGGAATTGTAGAATTTTTCCGTGAGCTCCCTGGACTTCTCCTGATTTTCATTCTCGCTTCTATGTATCGCTTCAGCGAGAGCACTGTTTTCAAGATTGGTACCCTGATCATGCTCTTGGGTCTTATCGGCCTTTTGTTTCTTGGCTCGAGCAAAGTGGTGGTAATACTCTTCATGGTGGTTTTCAGCAGCGGAGAGCATATCATTATGCCGATCAAAAGCTCTATGAGCCTTTCATTCGCCAAGAGTGAGAAAGGTGGGGCAAGCCTTGGGGTAACATCGGCTATCAGCCATGGAGGAAATATCGGAGGATTCGTTTTGGTATCCATCCTCTTCTTTGTATTGGCAAAACTTGGATATCAGCGCGACTCCATTGTTGGCTTCAGGATAGTCTTCTTCCTCTCTGCATTGCTTCTGCTATCTGCCAGTATTTTTGTACTAACCATGAAAGATCGTGGGAAACCGGTAAAAAGAAGCAGGCTCTATTTCAACCGAAAGTTCTCAAAGTTCTACATGCTTGAGATTTTCTACGGGGCAAGAAAGCAGATTTTTCTCACCTTCGCTCCCTATGTACTGATTCTCTTCTACGGGGCTGACACATCAGTCATTGCCATGTTGCTCGCAATCTGTGCAATCTTTGGCATGTTGCTTAGTCCGGCCATCGGGATACTGGTGGATAAGCTGGGCTATAAGACCATCATGGTTGCCGATACCATTATCCTTGTCTTTGTCTGCCTACTCTATGGATTCGCACATAGATTGTTCCCCATGGAAATCGCATTCATCGTCGTTTGTGTAAACTTCGTACTGGATTCGATCATCAGCCTTGCCAGTATGGCTACAAATGTCTATGTCCGTGACCTTTCTTCATCCCGGGAAGAACTTACCGCAACCCTGACAACCGGTATTTCGGTAAACCACCTGATCAGTGTCATGATCGCCCTGCTTGGGGGATATATCTGGAAGACCCTCGGCATTGAGGTCCTCTTCTCCCTCTCTGCGGTACTGGGACTGGCCAACTCAGCTTTTGCGGCAACCATCAAAAAACCAAAGAACCGAACACTCTATTGAACAGGAATGCCAAGGAAAAGCACAAGGAAAACGCTATGAATGTTTTGGAAGCAAACCCCATATGTTCAGCCTTGTGCGACTCATCCATCCCTTGCTTGCGCAGGTTCTGCAGGCGTTTCGTGAACTGGAAGGCAAGAAGGAACAGAAGTGGCAACATAGAGAAGGGATAGAGGCCAATGCACACAAAAAGGGCACTCACACCATAGGCACCATACCCCTCCAATGCCACTAAAACCAGACTCCCACGCGCACCTAGGAGAATGGAAAGCGTCTTTCTTCCATTCGCCGTATCCCCTATCCTGTCACAGCCATTATTCACCGAGAGGATCATGCCAATGAGCAAAAGCAGTGGAATGGTTGCCAGAACATCGGTTATGGCAAGGGAAACTCCCAACACGTAGAGGGTAATCAAAAAGAGGACGGTTCCCAAAAATCCCCCAGCGAACAACTCGCCAAAAGGTGTCCTGCTAATGGGAAACGGCCCGGCAGTATAGAAGAACCCCACCAACATGCACAGCCCCCCCACAAGTATCAGATACCAACTGGTCATGGATGCAAGGAGAAGCCCCAGCAGTGCGGCAAGGCCAAAGAGTGCAAAGGAGACCAGCAAGGCAGCCAGGGGCGATACAGCTTCGTGTACCAACACCTTCTCCCTCTCTATGGTATAGGTAGCGTTGTCGGTTCCACGATAGTAGTCAAAAAAGGTATTGAAACCGGTGGTTCCCATATCCACAAAAAGCGTCGCAAACCCCATGATCAGCCAAGGAGTGAGGGGAATGTCCCCCAGCATGTTGATTGCATAGATGGAGGCACAGACAAAGGTCCCCATACTGATCACTTTGGTTCGCATTTCCACTATTTTTAGGAATTGGCTCATCGTCATAATGAAATGATAGTAGTTTTCTGGGATATTTTCCATGCTTCTTCACTTTTCCCCTTGATTTTCCCATAACTCTCCAAGTATCCTGACTTTGACAGCTAAAACCCAGAAAAAAGCTTGCAACTCATTGAGAAGCAAGCTTTTATTTTGCCATTCCAAAACACAAATATGTTTGTATAGATTTAGCCTTCGTAATCTTTTTTCTTTG
>JBFWKK010000065.1:0-3499 GCA_050252715.1 Sphaerochaeta sp.
CGTCAACCACGTATTTTGGTCAGGTTGTGGGCCGGTTTGCAAACAGGATTGCAAAGGGTGTGTTCTCTCTTGATGGAAAAAAGTACTCCTTGGAAACCAACGAAGGCCAGAATTCGCTCCACAGTGGTTCCAGCAATTGGGGATGGAGGAATTGGCATGTTGAAACCTTCGAGTGGGATTGTAATCCGGGGGTTGTCTTGAGCCTCTTCAGTCCCGACGGTGATGGTGGGTTCCCTGGGAGTGTGAATTGTACGGTATCCTATGTGCTTACCAAGAATGGGGAGCTGCGCATTGCGTATGAAGCTACGGCAAGTGACCCTACACCCATCAATTTAACCAATCATAGCTACTTCAATTTGCGAGGTGCAGGCAGTGGTGAGGTAACCGAGCACGAGGTAAAGCTTGCCTGTGACCGGTATCTTGAGGTGAACGAACAGCTGGTTCCAACCGGGAAGATTGTTCCCGTTGCAGGTACTGCGTTTGATTTCACCAAAGCCAAACCCTTGGGCAAGGATATCGAGGAGGCTGGTGGATACGACCACTGTTTCATTTTGGAACAGACTCCGAGCTCCAAACCTATTGATTTTGCCTGGGTCTCTGAACCTGTCTATGGTCGGACGATGAAGATAAAGACTACGTTGCCTGCCGTGCAAATGTATAGTGGGAACTTTCTTGAGGGAAAAGAATTGGGAAAGGGTGGTATAGCGTATCCAAAACATGGAGGGGTCTGCTTCGAGACACAGTACTATCCAGATGGCCCCAATCATACAGATTTTCCCTCTTGTATTTTCAACAAGGACCGGCCGTTCAAGCATACAACAGTGTTTTCTTTTGGCGTTATGTAGGACACTCTCTTGTCAGAGTACCAGGTCATAGAGTAGAAAGAGTGAAATTCAGCTGAAGGGAGCGTCGTATGAAAGAGGTTAAAATCATCGGTATAACCGGTGGTTCTGGTTCCGGTAAATCTACAATTGTCAGGAAAATCAGCGAAGTCTGTACAGATTTCGTCTTTATTCCCCAGGATAATTACTATCGTTCCGCCTCTTTCATGAATAATGACAACATTACGGCATTCAATTTCGATCATCCTGATGCATTTGACATGGAACTATTGCAGGAGCATTTGAGAACTCTCAAGGACGGTAATCCCATTGCTATGCCTCAGTATGACTTTGTCCATCATAGAAGAAAGGATGAAAGGGTTGCCGTTTCTCCGAGGAGCTTGGTGATTATTGAAGGGCTTATGGTGTTGTATGACAGCAGGATACGGGATCTACTGGATCTGAAGCTTTACGTTGACACACCTGATGATATCCGGTTTATCAGAAGGCTGAAGCGCGATATAGCAGAGCGTGGAAGGACCGTGGACAGTGTTTGCAAACAGTATCTGGAGGTGGTAAGGCCTGGGCATTTCAATTTCATTGAGCCAACGAAGGCCTTCGCTGATTTGATTATTCCAGAAGGTGGATATAACGAGAATGCCCTCTCAGTGTTGATTCCCTTCGTGAAGGAACTTGCAGGTTGATTATCGTTTTCTAAACAGGGTGAATCCGTCCTTTATGGCCTTCCAGGACCAAGTGTCGGGAACTGGGTCGTCTCCCCCGTAGAAAAATCTGCTGCACCGGATGATCCGGGCAAAGCCCATGATGAATCCTTTGAAAATTCCGTGCTTGGTGACGGCATCGATCATATACCTTGAGCAAGTAGGGTGGTATAGGCAGCTTCCTCCCCCAAAGAAGGGTGAAAGAATACCTTTATAGAGATAGACCGGTATAAGAAAGAGTTGTCGTACCAACCAGTGAAATTTTTTCATAAGAACATTCTATTGAGCGATTGTCAAACTTGCAACAAGTGGGTACACTGGTACGGTAGACATTTGACTTGTATAATGATAATCGTTATAGTGACAAGAAACTGAGTATTATGTATGGAGGAATAGGTATATGGCAGGGAACGTATCCAAGAACGCACGCCGTGAAGGCGCAAAGCTAATGACCAGCCGCTGGGGTGGCGCAATCAAGATGAAGGCTGTTTTTGAGAATGGAAAGCTTCGTCATGTGGCATACTGCGAGAAGTCAGGGAACACTGCTCGCAAGCCCAAAGATTTGATGTAAGGAATAGTGGCCGAGAAAAATAGCTATTAGCCTGTGATTTATACGATCACAGGCTCCTTTTTTTGGTAAATCTTCGGATAAAACACCTGTTTTAGCGCATTTTTAATGTATCCGTTTCAAGCAGTGTGTGTTATAGTGTTGATGAGTACGTATACAACGACACATGAGAACGTCATGAGGAGGAAACACGTGAAACGTCTTTCAAGAACAATTATGACAGCAATGCTGGTAGCTTTGTTGGCTTTTTCCCTTGTAGGCTGTAAGAGTACTGCAAAGGTTGAACCAATTCCCCCAGCTCCTGTTGAACCCGCTCCAGAGCCGGAAGTCCCCGTAGAAGCCGCTCCAGAGCTCGTTGAGGTGCCAGAACCTGAGCCGGCTCCCCCTGCACCGGCACCGGTAATGGAAGAGAAGCCGGCACCGATGGTTGAGGAAGCCAAGGAATTGGTCTACCCCTACGGAGTGCAGGAGATCGTGAAGAATGATGACGGAGCGAAGGTATTCGATCTGTTCATTGTACATACCAACGACCTGAACGGTAACATTTACAGCGAGAACGGCGGACTTGGTCTTGCAAGGCTTTCCACCGCTTTGAAGGCTGGTCGTGCTATCACCGACAACTGGTTGCTGTTGAACAGCGGCAATGTCGGGGAAGTGCCGGCCGAAGCTGCTATGCTGGCCGCAGAGGTTGTTGATGAGCTTGGCTACGATGCCTATACCCCACAGGCAGTGCAGCTGGCTACCGGTATTGCCGGGACGAAGAAGGCCCTTCCGTTGAGTGCGAATGCACTGGATGCGAACGGGTATCTGGTTGCCCAGCCCTACCAGGTGTACACCTACAACGGCTTCAAGGTCGGCGTTGTCGGGCTTGTGGCCCCGAAGCCGATCCAGGGCGTGAGCTTCACCAGCGACCTGATTCTGGACAATGCACAGTATGCTGTGGACATGGCCCAGGATTATGTTGACTACATAGTGGTGCTCAGCGACCTTGGCAGCGAAGGCGACATCACCAGTGAGATGGTAGCCCAGAACATTGACGGGATCGACTTGATTGTCGACGGCAATGGCTCTGCGATGGCCAAGACGGTGAATGGGACCCTCATTGTACGTGCAGACGAGATGCTGAGAAGCGTCGGCGGAGTGCAGGTGAGCATTGCGAACGGGAAAGTGAAGAGCGTCTACCCGATGCTGCTTCCCGCAGCCGACGTGCTTGATCCTGCCAAGAGCGCAGTTGCCAAGGCATACGAGCCGTTTGCAAGGGCGATGGGCTATACGCTGCAGGTGAGTGTACCTGAGGATCCGGCCGTTGTATCGATGATTGGTGCAACACCGAAGCCGATGGTGAAGGCCGAGGCTCCTAAGAAGGTTGAGGAACCTGCACCGGCACC
>JBFWKK010000065.1:3509-12924 GCA_050252715.1 Sphaerochaeta sp.
CGATGGGCTATACGCTGCAGGTGAGTGTACCTGAGGATCCGGCCGTTGTATCGATGATTGGTGCAACACCGAAGCCGATGGTGAAGGCCGAGGCTCCTAAGAAGGTTGAGGAACCTGCACCGGCACCAGTAATGGAAGAGAAGCCGGCACCGATGGTTGAGGAAGCCAAGGAATTGGTCTACCCCTACGGAGTGCAGGAGATCGTGAAGAATGATGGCGGAGCGAAGGTATTCGATCTGTTCATTGTACATACCAACGACCTGAACGGTAACATTTACAGCGAGAACGGCGGACTTGGTCTTGCAAGGCTTTCCACCGCTTTGAAGGCTGGTCGTGCTATCACCGACAACTGGTTGCTGTTGAACAGCGGCAATGTCGGGGAAGTGCCGGCCGAAGCTGCTATGCTGGCCGCAGAGGTTGTTGATGAGCTTGGCTACGATGCCTATACCCCACAGGCAGTGCAGCTGGCTACCGGTATTGCCGGGACGAAGAAGGCCCTTCCGTTGAGTGCGAATGCACTGGATGCGAACGGGTATCTGGTTGCCCAGCCCTACCAGGTGTACACCTACAACGGCTTCAAGGTCGGCGTTGTCGGGCTTGTGGCCCCGAAGCCGATCCAGGGCGTGAGCTTCACCAGCGACCTGATTCTGGACAATGCACAGTATGCTGTGGACATGGCCCAGGATTATGTTGACTACATAGTGGTGCTCAGCGACCTTGGCAGCGAAGGCGACATCACCAGTGAGATGGTAGCCCAGAACATTGACGGGATCGACTTGATTGTCGACGGCAATGGCTCTGCGATGGCCAAGACGGTGAATGGGACCCTCATTGTACGTGCAGACGAGATGCTGAGAAGCGTCGGCGGAGTGCAGGTGAGCATTGCGAACGGGAAAGTGAAGAGCGTCTACCCGATGCTGCTTCCCGCAGCCGACGTGCTTGATCCTGCCAAGAGCGCAGTTGCCAAGGCATACGAGCCGTTTGCAAGGGCGATGGGCTATACGCTGCAGGTGAGTGTACCTGAGGATCCGGCCGTTGTATCGATGATTGGTGCAACACCGAAGCCGATGGTGAAGGCCGAGGCTCCTAAGAAGGTTGAGGAACCTGCACCGGCACCGGTAATGGAAGAGAAGCCGGCACCGATGGTTGAGGAAGTCATGCCTGTTGAATATCCTCTTGGTGTATTTGAAATCGTGAAGAACGATGATGGCGCAAATGAGTTTGACCTCTTTGTAGTCCACACCAATGATGTCCACGGTCGTGTATTCTCCAGTGAAGATAATGTTGGCTATTCAAAGCTTGCCACCATGTTGAAAGTAGGCAGAGGCCTTACCGACAATATCTTGGTACTTGATGCTGGTGACGTTACCCACGGAACCAATATCGTCAACATGTTTGAAGGTGAGACCGTAGGTGTCTTGCTTGATATGCTTGGGTTTGATGCAGTTGTTCCCGGCAACCACGACTTCAACTATGGCGTAGATCGTCTGCTTGAAGCTGCTGAGCTTGCAGAGAAGTATACTGACATCAAGGTTATCAGTGCCAACGTGTTGGACGAGAATGGCTACATGCTGTTCCAGCCCTACCAGGTTTACAACTTCAACGACTTCACCGTCGGTGTTGTTGGATTGACCACTCCTGACACTGCAACCAAGACCCACCCGAAGAATGTTGAAGGTGTTTACTTCGCAAACGAAGAGATCTTCGAGATTGGCCAGCAGGCAATTGATCTTGCAAAGCAGTATGTTGATTACATCGTCGTACTCGGCCATATCGGTATGGATCCCGATGGTGCAAGTGGATTGACCAGTGACAAGATCGTCGAGAATATCGATGGTATTGACCTCTTTGTAGATGGTCATAGCCACACTGTTCTCAAGCAGGGTATGAAGATCAATGATACGATGATTGTATCCGCCGGCGAGTACATGGAGAATCTTGGTTTGGTCCAGATCCATGTGAAGAACGACGAGGTTACCGCCATCTATCCGATGTTGATTCCTGCTGCGGATGTTTGGAATGCCAAGGATTCTGATCTTGCCAAGACCTATGGTATTGCAGAAGTACCCAATGATGCAGAAGTTGAAGAGTATCTTGGTTACATGAATGCAAAGCTTGATGCTAAGCTCAATACGGTCATTGCAACCGTACCTGAGGTGCTTGATGGTGAACGTGCAAACGTCCGCACCAAGCCGACCAACCTTTCCAGGTTGATCACCAGGGCAATGACTTCAGAGAGTGGTGCAGACTTCACCATTACCAATGGTGGTGGTATCCGCGCTTCCATCGACGCTGGCGATGTAACGATCGGCGAAGTGATCAACGTCCTGCCGTTCACCAATATCGTCACAGTCGTAGAGGTTACTGGAGCTGATGTCTACGCTGCACTTGAGCATGGTTACAGCAAGCTGCCTGAGACCAATGGTGCGTTCTCCCAGACTGACCTGCAGGTTGTTTACAACCGCTTTGGCAAGCCTGGCAAGCGTATCCTCAGGGTCCTCCTCAATGGTAAGCCAATTGACAAGGATGCAACCTACAAGGTCGCAACCAATGACTTCATGGCAGCCGGTGGAGATGGATACACCATGTTTGGTAAGGTTCTCTCTGAGGGCTCCTTGCTCAGCGACGTGTTCATCGAGTTCCTCTCGAAGAACTACCCCGCAAAGTAAGGTAGATACAAAAATACAAGAACGGCCGTCTTCGGATGGCCGTTCTTACTATCTTGGAAACAAACGATTCTTTTCTACATAGATGGGAAGTAAATTTTTGGGACAAGTTATTTCAAACTGCTTGACATAAGCTGTCCTATCGGGTAATGTTCCTATCGTTCGAAACGTTATTCGCCTGTAGCTCAGTCGGTAGAGCAGGTGGCTGTTAACCACCCTGTCGGGGGTTCAAATCCCTCCGGGCGAGCAAAGAAAAGACAATCCTCAGGGGTTGTCTTTTTATATACATCGATTCATGACATGTTCTCGTAGTCCCTTAATTCTGGAATAAACAGAAACCATCACAGGCATTTGTGTATTCACTTACTGATGATGTAGACATGTAGTAATATCTTGTTTCATTGCTCTTCTGATTGGAGCAAGCGCAACTATAATTGAAAGTAGGATACCACTGAGAAAGGCTTTGGCCATTGTAGAAATACTCCATGAACCACGCATGACACTTTGGATTCTATAGCCAATATCCATATTTCTGAACATGAATCCTAAATCGATTCCAGTCTCAACCAGATATAGATTGGTTAGAGCTCCGAGGAGGCAACCTATAAGGGAACCAAGGAAACCTATGCCTCCGCCTTCAATGAGCAAGAGCATGTAGATGGATCGATCTCGCATACCCAATGCACGCATCATCCCTATTTCTCTCATTCGTTCATACATAGCCATCAGCATTGTATTTGAAACTCCCACAGCTGCGATGACAAATACCAAGAAGAGAATAATGTTGGAGGCTCCTCTCTCAGCACTCATAATGGCTAAGTAATCTTTTGCGAGTTCTTTCCATGAATAGACCTCAAGGTCGTGACCTGAATGATCAAGTGCTGACTGGAGTGAGAGCGCGACCGTCTCAATATCAGCAGCATCGTCTAATGCGATGTCGATATTGGTAACAGCACCCTCCATTGCAAGAAACGTATCTGCTGCTTGGATATCCATCATTACCAAGGTTCTGTTTACATTTGGGTTGGGGCAATTCACTATACCTACAATTTGCATATCGAATGCTTCATAGAAACCACCATTCCCTCTCGTCAACAAAGTGACCCAATAGCCTACCTCAGCCTCGATATCCGCAGCTAACCAACTTCCTAACACAATCCCATCCATCTCACCTGGCCTGAGAAATCTTCCTTCCTGAAGAGTGTTTTTAAATTTGTATACAGACGAATCTGTTTGTGGATTGATTGCTGTTACCGTAACGGGGAGTGTGCCCTCCTCATCAAAATCTTGCGTATAGAGAAGCATGTCTGCTGAGAATAACGTTCTCGTTGTAGCTTTCAGTCCTATGTCATTCAGAATTTGTAAGACTAAGGCTGGGTGTTGTATCGAGTATTCGAGCGGAAGGAATTGACGTTCATTCCAATATTCTGGGGCATATATGCGGAGTGAGGCTGTTTCAAACCATCTGAGGTTTCTCTCAGATTCGAGTTTTGCTCCCAAGAAGATAGAATCAACACAAATGAATGCCATAATTCCTATGGCTATTGCTCCAGCTGTTATTGCTGTACGGCGTCTGTAGCGGCTGAGATTCTTTATGGCGAGACGAAAAATAAATTTCATATTACTCCACTCTCTTATGCTTGCATTCGAAGAACAGTTCGTCAAATAAAAACGACAGCCTTTCAGCTGCCGTTTGAGAACGCAGGGAAGTCTCTGAAATCAATGAAAGGTATCAATACCTCAGGGCAAGCCCTGAACCCAGGAGGCGTTGCCTCCTTTTCCGCCCCAAGGGACGGGGTATCGCACCGTGCTTTCCCTGCACTCGCTCGGGAGAAGAACCATCATGATGGTTCCTTTCCTCTCGCTCCGTTGGGGAATCAATGCTTCATGTGCTTCTGATTTGCTTCATAGACACGCCAGGTTGTCTTGATGATATTCTCTACAGAAGAATACTCTGCTTTCCATCCCAGCGCTTTATAAGCCATTTTAGAAGACGCTACAAGTTTCGCAGGATCGCCAGGACGACGATCGACGTACTGTGCTTCTATTGGTTTGCCGGTGATGGCACGAGCGGTATCCAGAATTTGCTGTACGCTCAATCCTTCCTCACTCCCCAAGTTCACTACAAGGCTGTCTTTTCCAGCTAGAAGGTGATCAGATGCAAGTACATGACCCTTTGCTAGATCAGTAACGTGTACATAGTCTCGTACACCAGTGCCATCATGGGTGTCATAGTCATTGCCGAATACCAACAGGTTGGGGCGGATACCACTAGCAACCTCCATTACCACAGGAATGAGATTTGCCGGATTGTTCTCAAGTCCAAGCATACGGCCATCTCCATCATATCCTGCTGCATTGAAGTAACGCAGTGATACATAGTTGAGACCCTTCAGTTCTGCATACCACTTGAGATTCTCCTCAATACAAAGCTTGGTATACCCATAATAGTTGGTTGGGTTCTTTGGATGCTTTTCATCAACAGGAAGATATGAGGGTTCTCCATAGACTGCAGCAGAGGATGAAAGAATAAAATTCTGGACCCCGGTCTCAACGCATCCGGTGATGAGATTGAGAGATCCGGTAATATTATTCTCTGAGTACTTGATCGGCTTGATCATTGACTCCCCAGCGGCCTTGAACGCTGCAAGGTGAATGACAACATCCCATCCTTCTTTCAACACCTCAACAACACGTTGTTTGTCTCTGATATCTCCTTCAAAGAACAGTGCTTGTTCACTGATATTGCTTTTAAGGCCACTACTGAGATTGTCAAAGATACCAACTGTATCTCCTCGATCCAAAAATTCAAGGGCAACGTGGGTGCCGATATAACCGGCACCTCCAAAAAGTAAAACCTTCATCTTGTATCTTCCTTCTTTACTTGTATTGCTTGATGATTGCAGAGAGCTCTTCGGTTCTCATCTTGAGTTCTTCTTCAGTTTTTGCCTCAACTACCAGACGGAGATATGGCTCCGTATTGCTCTTGCGTACATTGAACCACCAGGAGGGGAACTCTATACGATACCCGTCAAAATCCATTACCTTTTCTGGTTTGTCGTTGGTCACAAAACGATCAAAGAGGGCCTGCATCGCTTCATCTTTCTGTTCCAGTTTAAAATTCATCTCTCCGCTATTTGCATATGCAATCACAGAATCGATAAATGCTCCAATCGTTGTTCCTTGCTTCTTTAATTCTGCGACTACCTGGAGTACCAAAAGTGAAGCTAAGAATCCGCTATCACAGTTATAAAAATCTCGGAAGTAGTAATGGCCGGCAAGTTCTCCACCAAAGATAGCCCCGAGGTCGCGAAGTTTGGTCTTTGCAAAGGCATGACCTACCTTCCATACATGGACATTCGCACCGAGTTTGGTGAGGTATTCAGTAGTTGACCGGCTGGTGCGGATATCTACCAGAACGTTTCCTTTCTCCTTCTTGAGGTAGTAGTACCCGAGCACTGCCGTAACGTAGTCGGGTTGTAGGAATCTTCCATTTTCATCAAGAAACATGACACGGTCTGCATCTCCATCATAGATTACCCCGATATCGCTTTTATTCTTGATTACCGCTTCTTTGAGATCTGCACAGTTCTCAACCTCAAGAGGATTGGGTTCATGAGCAGGGAATGTGCCGTCAAAGTGGTCATAGAGGTAGTGGTGTTCGCTTCCCAGCAGGTCTTTTACCAGGAGATTGGCCATGCCATGAGAACAGTCAATGCTGAGATTCAGGTTTGAGGTATCAGGGACGTACTGCTGTAGGAAAGTAAGATAGGGGTGCTTTGCATCTTTCTGGATAACTGTTCCCTTTTGTTGTGCAACAACAATGGCATCATGTTCCACCATTGCCTCCAACTCTTTCAATCCGCTGTCTGAACCTACAGGAACAGCCTTGCTGCGACTGATCTTCAGTCCATTGTAGATAGCAGGGTTGTGACTTGCGGTGATCTGTACAGAAGCATCCACGTTGAAGTGAACTGTGGAGAAGTAGACCATGGGAGTAGTAGCTAATCCGATGTCATAAACATCTGAACCGCTATCGGTGATACCCTTGCAGAGTGAATCAAAGATCTCTTCACTGCTGCTTCTTACATCCCGACCAACCAAGACAATTTTGCTCTTGAGTAATTTTGGTAGGAAATACCCGATTTTGTACACGGTATCCTTATTGAAATCCTTGTTATAGATTCCCCTGATGTCATACGCCTTGAATGCGCCCATTTATCTGCTCCTCCTATCTTGCTGTTTCCAGCTCTTTGACAAATTGTTTGCGGTCCATAAGCTCAAAGAAGTGGACCGTTCCGTTTTGCAATTGTACCATCTCTACCATCTGCCTGAATAGCTTGTCAAAAGATGTACTTTGGCGAATCTTATCTGCAGAAAGTATTCCCTGAGAAACTTTAGCTGCAACGGTCTTTGGTACCTGACGGGTAGAGCTTACCTCATCAAGAGCAAAGGAACCTTCATACTTGACGAAAGGTTCCTTTTTTTTCTTTGGTTTTAAACTAATTCCAAACAACGATGGAGTCCGTTCAAAATCCTCAAAGAACAACGTATCTCTTACTCTATAGAGAAAGACACCAAATTCACGCTCTATTTCCTTGTTGTTGCCGTACCATGTAGCATAGGTTCTCCAAGTAATGGGGGCCTCATGGCGTTTCTCTAGATTGTCAATAAAAGCCTGTGCATCATCTTCCATGATTTTTTCCTTCGCTTGTCTAGCTTTTTTCCATAGTACCATATACACTGCGTTGCAGAAAGAGCTACTGGGATTGTCATGGATTATACAGAAAAAGATTTTGGAAAGATTTTGAAGCAAAATGCTCTCAAAATGCGTAGGTTGATGCTACAAAGCGGTACCACATGCATGAGAGTGTATGATCGAAACCTTGAGCGGTTTCCCGTTACTGTAGATCTTTATGGCCCCTATGCAAGAATCACTGACTATAGTGATGATGGGCTGGATGATGAGGACGAAAGAATTTGCTGCGATATCGTCTCAAGAATGCTCTATGTCCAGACCAGCAATGTAGTGTTCCATCATCGTCCAAAACGGATCGGGAAGGAACAGCATAGCCTGCAAAGTGAAGAATCCCTGAAAGTTCAGGTCAATGAAAATGGACTGATGTTCACCGTTGACCTTACCAAGCGGATTGATACTGGTTTGTTTCTTGACCACATGCTCACTAGGATGTTGGTTGAAGAGATGAGTCGAGGGTGTAAGGTGTTGAACCTGTTTTCTTATACGGGATCGTTCTCGGTGTATGCTGCCCGAGGAGGAGCCGAGCGTGTAGAATCAGTGGATTTGTCCAGCACCTACACAGCGTGGGCGAAGAAGAATCTTGCCGATAACGGATTCCCTTCCACCGTGGTTCCTTGCATCGCATCTGATGCTTGGAAGTATTGTATGGAAGCCTATACGCAAGGCAAGAAGTACGATCTGATCGTATTCGATCCTCCCAGTTTTTCAAACAGTAGGAAGATGGATCACGATTTTGATGTCCAAAGGGACTATTTGCGATGGATGAGGGCGCTCAATGCTCTCTTGGCGATGGGTGGAAAAATAGTGTTCTCTACAAATTTGGGAACATTCAAGATGGATGAGAAAGCAATACATGGGTTTGAGATTAAGGAGATTACCAGGCGAGTTGCAGCACCGGGCTTTACCCGGCGTCTGGGGACTGCGAGGACGTGGTTGCTGACGAAACACGAAGAATTACGGATACCTGAAAAATGGGTAGCAACCGTACAAGAACAGGCTGGCAGAGTCCAGCACGATGCTATTGGGCAAGAAGCCCGTACAACAAGTAAAGAAGAAAAGATAATGAAAGACGAAGAAAAGAAAGAACCAGAAGTACTGGAAAACAAAACAGACATCGTAGTGGAAGAAGCAGCAAACACGACTGTAGCAGAACCCGAACAGAAACAAGAGGATGATACGCTCATTCTTGCTGACGAAGAGCAAAACGAAGAAGTTTCCATGGAAGAAACTGATGAATTGGAAGAAACCGATGAAGTGGAAGAAACCGATGAAGTGGAAGAAACCGATGAAGTGGAAGAAACCGATGAAGTGGAAGAAACTCCCCTCGTTGAAGCCAACGAGGTAGAAGATGATCTTCTCACACTCAGTTGGGATGAAAGTGATTTTGAACCGGTAACCCAAGACACCATTGAGCAGAATACAGAAGCAGAAGATTCAGAACCAAAGAGAAGAGACAGCCGTAGCGACGAGAGAGATAGCCGCAGCCGTGGTGGTAGACCCTCCTATGGCGACCGTGATGATCGCCGTGGTGGTAGACCCTCCTATGGCGACCGTGATGATCGCCGTGGTGGTAGACCCTCCTATGGCGACCGCGACGACCGCCGTGGTGGCAGACCCTCCTATGGCGACCGCGACGATCGCCGTGGTGGTAGACCCTCCTATGGGGATCGCGATGATCGCCGTGGTGGCAGACCTTCCTATGGCGACCGCGACGACCGCCGTGGTGGCAGACCTTCCTATGGGGATCGCGATGACCGCCGTGGTGGCAGACCTTCCTATGGGGATCGCGATGACCGCCGTGGTGGCAGACCCTCCTATGGCGACCGTGACGATCGCCGTGGTGGTAGACCTCCCTTTGGCGACCGCGACGACCGCCGTGGTGGCAGACCTCCCTTTGGCGACCGCGACGACCGCCGTGGAGGCAGACCCTCCTATGGCGACCGTAATGAAAGTCGTGGTGGCAGACCTTCCTAGGGGGAGCGTAAGGAAA
>JBFWKK010000066.1:0-12785 GCA_050252715.1 Sphaerochaeta sp.
GAATCCACTTCACCGGCACCTACAAGGACCTGTGGACGGTACCGACCAAGGCCCAGAGGCTGGTCTTCGACCTCCTGAAGATAGAGTACCATTGGAAGGGAGAGACAGTGAATCTCGAGGAGCTCAACAAGGCTATAGATGATGATGAACAGGAAGACGAGGAGACCTAGATATAATTAGGACGGGAATTTGAGTGATGCTCATCTCGGTATTTACAATCAACTCTTTTGCAAAATCGATTCGTTTCTGGTTGATGAACTGTACAATACCTACCCCATACTGGGCCTTGAAGGTCGTGGAGAGATAGGAGTTACTCAGATGCAGCTCTTCAGCAATCCTGTAGAGCCCCAACAGGGGATCAGTGAAATCACGCTCGATTATGGAGACAGCACGTTCAGCTACCGTAAGTACGTCCCCGGCTTTTTCCCTTTCCTGACGAAATACGATACTTTGCAGTAAATCCATGCAACGCTGAATAAGATCATCAGAGGTATCTTTTTTTTCACAAAGGTTCCCACCTTGTTGCTGGAGAAAATGCTGTAGCAACGCTTCGATTTCCTGTAACTGGTGGTGCGCAAACGCTGTTTTTACTGTTTCTGGAGTATACCGCGCCTGCAGCTCTTCCAAGAGGGATACTGCGCTCTGCATTTGCTTATGCAGAATTGCATCCTTTGCATGCACCAACAGAGATGAGGAACACTCGTTGTTATCCCTCTGATACGTCCACCTACCGGCGATTGCAGTATCCTGAAGGATCACTGCCTCATGGTAACTCTGCACCGCCTCACAGAGGCACTCCTGCCACGTACCCAAGGTCGCCAATGACTGTTCAGGATGTGGGAGGATCGCTAGGAGAGGATCAAGTACCGCAACGACATTCTCATAGTTCAAATATTCATCATTGGAATAGAGCAGGACAAGATTCCCATCCTTTCTACTTGCCAATACATCACACTGTGTTGAGCGTATCCAGGTGAGTACGTTCTGGAACACCTCTTGGGTTACAGGGGTGGACGAGACGACTACCCCTATTACATAGAAGGGGTACTCCAATCTGATATTATAGCGTCGACTCAGTGCATCTGCCTCTTGCTCTGTGCTGATGCTCCCACCTAAAAGGTTTTGCAGGAACAACGGTCCCATTGCATCCTTCTGGTATTGCAAGGCTCGTATTTTATCATCCTTATCCTTCAGTAGTTCATCTATTCTCTTACTCAAGAGCACATAGGCATCGTCGTTCTGGTTCCCATCAGATGCCCCTACTTGTTGCAACAATTCAAGGAGAGGGCGTGCATTGCGTCGTCCAAGCACTACTGCGACAACCAGGGAAAAGAGAATGATCAGGATCATGACCGTGATGCAGATACGCAGGGCTATCGAGACAGGTCTCAACTGCTCAGCAAGAGGAAGAATAAGTTGATAGGAGAGCCCCTCCAATGTGGTGGCACGAGTTTGTACCAACAATGACTTGTCCAGAAAATGGGCACCCTCCTCTTTCACTACTCTTACAGGCTCTTCATCCAATACTGCACGATTGCCACTTGCCGCGAAGGTAGTACCTTGCAAGTTCAAGGCGAACGCAAAGTCCTGCACAGAGGCGTCAATACGCTCTTGGGAAAAGAACAACAACTGCTCAACATTGAGACGGATCAAGAGATAGCCCACCTCTTGGTCACGATAGAGCATTTTCTTGCGGTAATAGAGGTGATTCTCTCCATCCTTCTGGAAGAGAAACAGTTCATTATCCCCACTCTGGATGCGTTCTATAAGCTGAGAAAACCCCTCAGCCTGCAACCCATTGTCCAAGACATAATACGAGGCTGCTGGATAGGTCCCAAGGTTTCCCACGATCCAATCAATCTTGGGATAATACACAAAAACTCCTTCAATGATGGGGTTGAGATACTTGTAGCCTTGTATCTGGATGGCCAGTTCATAGAAAACAGACGAAACATTTTCAGGGAGGGTGTCCAGACGCTTAATCTGGGAGTTCTGTGGACTGAGCTCGATGTTGAGGCTGTACTTCCTCAGCTCTTTGAGTCGGGAATTGATGCTTTGGTCTATGATCTCGGTAGCAAGGTAGGAGGAATCGATGAGGGTATCGCTCAGGGATGAGAGCACATACCCAAGGAGAAGCGAGCAGAGAAGCAACACCACCATCACCAGGATCATGATGGATTTGGTCAACTTCCAGCTCGCTTTTTCCACAAATACCCCCTTTTTGTGCCCTTGTTTGGACCAAGGGTAGTACAATGAAACAAAAATTGCCACCCTCAACAGCGCTTTGCAATCTCCTCAAGGCACCGCTCTCTGACCCTCAACAGGTAGGAGGAGTCAAGAGGATACCGGTTAAACTGCAGCTGGTAGGAGAGCCCTTCATGAATGAGTGATACAACAAATGAACGGGAGGTCAGCTTCTCAAGCAGTGAGAGGCACTGCATATCCTCAAAGCCATCCGTCTGGACCTCATTTCTGAGGGAACTATAGACTGTTCCCCCCTCTCCAGGATAGACGATGAATGCATCGCCTGAGGGAAAAGCCTTCCCACAGTCGGTAACCTGATACGGGTTTATTGCCGTACGAGAATACTGGCTGTTGTAAAAGTTATACCCCCAATGCAAGAACCCTTCAATAGCATAGAGATACATCAAGATTCCCATAATTCGGTTTCTGCTGCTTGGCATGGAGAAGAATCTATTGGGTACATCAACTGACTGCGCAACACAGTAGTAAACCCAGAGATTGGGGACCTTGTTTTCAAGGAATGGACCAATATGATCATTTGCAGGGACAGGATGTTCCACCACCCCCTGCTCATAGAATTCATAGTTGGACAAGGCATCCATGATGGTGTACCCCTCCAGGAGATCCGCAACCTGTTTTTTTGCGAGCAAATAATCAGGAAGTTGCTCAAGATTCGGTTCATCTGAGATATGGAACCGCAACTGGTCCCTGTCATATCCCTCCTCTTTTAGTACTGCGATCAAAGCGGGAAGGAATGCTTCAAGGAATGAGCGGTAGGAAGGGTCGGTTGCTGCAACGTGCCAACCAAAGAGTTGTTGCTCTTTTCCATCCACCTTCACCATGATCTTCGGGGTATACTGAGCTCCCCACTGAGTGAACAGGTGTGCTATCTCCAAGTGCGAAATGCCTGCATCCCTGCAAAGGGCGCACCACCTTCTCAGATTATCCCAAGAAAACTGGTATGTCTCGCCGCTTTTGCTGATACCAACCAGCTGAACGGTTGTCCGCTCTCCCCCCACCACAGTATCGAGCGGAGGGGTGAATACAGGGGTCAGAAGCATATTCATTCGCGCTTCCTTTCCTGCAAACCGAATAAAGGAGGCAAGGATATCCCAGTACTGCTCGGAAAATACTGCACATCCATAGTAGTTGGCCAAACAATCCGCATGGAACCACTGAGTCACCAAGAGTTCCTGCCTTGGCAGGAGTGCTGGAACTACCGTTAGGCTGAGTGCTGTCTTCCATCCCTGTACACTTGGTCTCTTGTTCACAACCTGTCCATTTCCCAAGGTCAGTGTTTCCTGGGGAACGATCTCAAGGACCAGTGAAAAATCACCAGAAGCCTGCTCGGGTACTTTCAAGTCGACAAAGATACTTCTCCACTGTCCAGCAATCGGGCGGAATGTACCATCTGATGGGGTGAGAAGATCTGGATACAGAGATGGATCGGTGCGTAGGTATCCGGTATCACGTTGCGAGAGTGCTGGCAGGTCAGAAGGAACCAATTGAACATCCCGAAGCCGAAAGGCCCCCGGAGCTCCCGTCAGTGAAAGCGTAAAATACTGGGAGGGGTCTGCATCAGCATCGCTACTGAGAAAGTATGCAAGTTGGAATGAAACCTTTCCACCTTGCAAGCTGGTAATATGGCTGTGAGCCATTGGGCGTGGACGGGTATCGGGAAATACTTTTTCCAAAGCATCCACAATGTGGAATTCGTACATGGGGACCTCCTAATCAGCCTTTGACACCACTGAGTGCAATGCCGGCAATGAATTGTTTTTGTAACACAATATACAGTAAGAATGGGGGTAAAAAGGTAATGGTGGATCCAGCCATAACCAGCCCGTAATTGGTGGAGTAATTTCCTTTCAATGCCGCTATAGCCAAAGTGAGCGTCTTCATATTCGGCTTGGAGGCAATGACCAACGGCCAGAGGAAATCATTCCAGCTTGTGATGAACGTAAAGATGGTCAGACTCACCAGTACAGCCTTCACCAAGGGGATGACAATCTGAAAGAACACCCTGAACTCATTGCAACCATCAATCCTGGAAGCTTCAATCAGCTCATCAGGAACGTTCACCATGAATTGACGAACGAGGAACACGCCGAATGCATTGAGGATAGGGAACACCAGTGCAGGATATGTATTCATAAGGCCCAATGAGCGGATGATTACAAATACCGGGATCAAGGTTACCTGGGCAGGAATCATCAAGGTAGCCAGATAGAGGGCAAAGAGTTGGTTGCGATACGGGAATCGCTTCTTTGCAAATCCATAGGCTGCCATGGAACTGACCAATGCATTAAAGAAACAAGCACTTCCTGTTACGATCAGACTATTTCGGAAATTGACCAAGATATTGAAATTCTTGAATACACGGCCATAGTTGACCAGACTGAAGGTTGCAATATCAAAGGAGAAATCCAGCAACTCCTTTTGTGTCAGCGAGACCAAAGCCATATAGACGAACGGAAACACGGAAACCAGTGCGAACAGAGTTAGTACAATGAATTGCACATAAGGGGCAATAGTGAACTTGCTTTTCATACTTAGTCCTCCCTCCCCGCGCGCACCAGATGTTTCTGCAATGCTTGGATGATGATCACAAACACGAACATCAGGAGGGCAACAGCAGAGGCGTAGCCCATGTTGTACTCCTTGAATGCTGAATTATAGATAGTGAGAACCAAGGTCACGGTGGAAAGTCCCGGGCCGCCCCCTGTCATGGTGTAGACAATATCGAAGACCTGGAACGACCAGATGGTGCCAAGGGTGATGACAAGATAGGTGACCGATGAGAGACTGGGCAGGGTGATGTAGAAGAATTGTTGCCAACCGGTAGCTCCGTCTACTTTCGCCGCTTCATAAAGGCTGGAGGGAATATCCATGATGCCTGCATAGAAGATAACAAGAAAGTATCCAATATTTTTCCAAACGGAAACAATGCTGACACTGAGCAGTGAGGAGACCTTTCCTCCAAGCCAGTTTACTGCATCCATCTTGAAGAATTCCAGCATGGTGTTCACTGGTCCCTGGGGAGTCAGCAACATGGACCAGAGCGTACCGACCAGCACTGCTGATGCGATGACAGGAACAAAGAGCGCACTCTTTACCATTCTCCCAAAACGCGTCTGGAAGTGGGAAGCAATCCATGCTGCAAAGACCAATGAGACTATCGTCTGGAGGGGCACGGTGAACAAGGTAAACAAGGTAGTGTTTTTCAACGATGCCCACACATACTGGTCCTTGAACATACGACTGAAATTATCAAGTCCTACCCACTCTGGACTCTGGATGATGTTGTACTTCGTAAAACTGAAAAATACATCCATGAGGATGGGAAGCACAGAGAAGGTAAGAATAAGCAACAAGCTTGGCAGTATAAAGGCCATTGCATGAACCAATTCGATTCTGCTTTTTTTCATAATCTCTCCCTAAAGAAGGACTGGCTGCAGGCGCTTTGCCTGCAACCAATCTATTGGCATCTAGTTGCCGAGAACACTCTTGCTGTAGTCGACAGTGTTGCCAATCGCCTTTTCAGGGGACAGATCACCAAGCATCATAAGTTGAAGATTCTTATACAACACATCCATTACCTTGAAAGCACCTTCTGCTACCGGCAAGGTCTTGAAATACATGTAGTCATTATCGAACATGTCCTTGAATGCTGGATTGTCGTTGTATGCTTCATCCTTGCTGATGGGAGGGAATGTTGCAATGGTCTTATGGAAGGACTCCATCACCGGTGCACTGGTGATGTACTTCATGAGAGATGCTGCAAGTTCCTTATTCTCTGATGCGCTGTTCATGACCAGGGAATCTGAGGCAACCCAGATTGCACGGGTCTTATCCTCGAAACTCGGCAAGAACTGCCAATCGATACCAGCTTCACTCAGCTGCTCACCACTACGTGCATCCATGCTTGCAACGGCTATGCGACCCTTTATGAAGGCTTCACGTACGGCATTGCCGGATAGAGCCAAGCTCTCTTCTGTCAAAACCTGGTGTTTGAAACGCAGATCATACAAGAACTGTGCGGCACGTACCGCTGCATCGTTCTCATCCAATGCCACCTTGGTTCCATCTTCGTTGTAGATGTCCCCACCTGCCTGCCAGAGATACGGATAGAAGATGTTGTTCAAGGCTCCAATTGCAGGATCGGCCCACTCCTGGGCAAATGGCATAACATCAGGAAGATCTGCTTCCTTGATGGCAACGAGACAATCCACCAACTCATTCCAGGTTACCGGCAGTTCTGTGATACCAGCTTTTTCAAGGATATCCATATTGAAGAAGGGGATTCTTGGATTACCTACGATGAACGGAAGAGCATACTGACCACCCTTGATGGTTCCCTGGTCCCAATAAATGTAGTTGTCCTTCTCCTCCTGGGTAAAGAAGCGATCGACATCCTCAAGGGTACCCATCTCAATGAAGTCATTGAACATCTCAAGGTACATGTACCCTACATCCGGGCCCTGCCCTGAAGCAAAACCGGTCAGGTACTTCTCTTCATACCCGCCCCAGGGAGTAATCTCAATGTTGAGATTGACATTATGCTCTTCAGCCCATGGCTGGAGTGCCGTTGTCCAGAAATCCATATCCAGGGAATCGCCGGTTCCGAATGGGGGCAACCACAGCAGCAATTCGCTTTTCTTTACACTTTGCTTACGCTCTCCAGCCTCAGCCTCTCCTCCTGCAAAAACCAGGGAAGAAGCAAGCATGCAGAGAATCATCAAGAACACAATCGCACGTTTTTTCATCTCAAACCTCCAATGGTAGAAAGACCCGAACTCCATCGGGCTACTGTGCGTAATCGTACAAGGTGAGATTTGTGCAGTATATTGGCAATTGTTTGGATTGGGCAGGAAAATACCGAAAAAAAGGGTAATGCCTACTTGTTACGTACCGTTTTTGCGATGCAATTAACTGATTTTTAGGTATTTTTTTCCTTGCTATAGTAAAAATTGTAGTAATCCCCGGCACGTGTGTCAATCATAGGTCCCCTATGTTGGTATCGATTGCTGCAGCCCACCCTATAAGGAGAGGCCATCCTCCAGCAACGCAGGAGAGTGGCCTCTATATATGAAAAAGTGTGTATGAAGCTCTTAGTTCCAGTACTTCTCCATCCGCTTAACCAGGCTCTTTCTATAGCCTTCCCAGTCAGTGATGGGTTTCTCAGCCAATCCTTCCTCACAGGCAGCCTTTGCAACAGCAACAGCTTCCCATTCAATGACACGAGGGTCAAAAGGCTTGGGAACAATGTAGTTACGGCCGAAGCTGAACTTCTGGCCCCCATAGGCCTTCTCTATCGAGGAAGGAACAGGTTCCTTTGCCAGAGCAGCCAAGGCCTTTGCTGCCGCCATCTTCATTCCTTCGCTGATGACTACTGAACGGACATCCAAGGCACCGCGGAAGATGAAGGGGAAACCTAGTACGTTGTTGATCTGGTTGGGATAGTCGCTTCTTCCCGTTGCCATGATCAGGTCATCCCTGGTCTCCATCGCCAGCTCATAGGCAATTTCAGGATTGGGGTTGCTCATGGCGAAAACCACAGGATCCTTTGCCATGGAGAGTAGCATCTGGGGGGTCACACAATCTGCAACCGAGAGTCCCATAAGTACATCTGCATCCACCAATGCCTCAGCAAGGGTTCTTGCAGGCAGTTCTGTAGCAAACTCTTCCTTCTCCGGTGTCATCCCAGCGGTTCGTCCCTTGTAGATCACCCCCTTGCTGTCGCACATGAGAATATTCTCTCTCTTCACTCCAGCAGCAATAAACATCTTTCCACAAGAGATACCAGCTGCACCTGCACCGTTGACCACGACCTTGACCTCTTCCAATTTCTTGCCGACAATCTCACAGCTGTTCATCAGTCCTGCGGTTGCAATAATGGCAGTTCCATGCTGGTCGTCGTGGAAGATGGGGATGTTGCAGCTCTTGATCAGTTCCTGTTCAATACGGAAACACTCAGGTCCCTTGATGTCTTCCAGGTTCACCCCACCAAAGGTAGGTGCCATCGTCTTTACGATGTCAATGATCTTGTCCGGGTCCTTGGTGTCAAGTTCGATGTCAAAGACATCGATGTCAGCGAATCTCTTGAAGAGTACACCCTTGCCTTCCATAACCGGCTTGCTTGCCAAGGCTCCACGATCGCCAAGACCGAGGATGGCGGTTCCGTTGGAAATAACTGCCACCAGGTTTCCCTTGGAGGTGTACTTGTAGGCATCCTCAGGGTTGTCGGCAATAGCCAGTACCGGCTTTGCAACGCCTGGGGTGTAGGCCAGACCGAGTTCATCGGCGGTCTGGCATGGCTTGGAAGGAACGACACTTACCTTGCCGGGAACTCCGTCCTGCATATGGTAGTCGAGTGCACGCTTGGTTAAATCATCTTGCATAGTAATTCTCCTGGTTTATTTTTCGAAATCCCACTGATAGTCCATCTTGAAACGGTCACGAAGGGTGGTCATGACCTTCTGGAGACTTGGAGGCACCGGACAACCATGTTCCTTGCGGAACTGGTAGGCCAGGTACTCCTTCTCACCTGCTGTGAAGATATAATCTTCTCCTGGAGCCTTCTTGCTTGAACGAAGCTCACGACAGATGGTCCCTGCAATCTTCTTGAAGATCCCAAGTCCCATGAAGTGCTCAGGATCGATGGCAATGAAGAAGTGCCCAAGCGGATAAGGAATTGGTTTATGCTCCTCATCAAAGCCGTTGAGTGCCTTCATCCAAGCTCCGTCCTGCAGGGCAGCGGAGAGAATCTCAACCACAGTTGCATAGCCAAAGCCCTTATAGCCTCCGGTGGTCTCCCCAATTCCGCCAAGTGGGGTGAGGGCAGCCATGCCGGTTGTAAGATCTTTCAGTACCTGTTGCGTATCGGTTCTGGTCTTTCCCTCATGGTCAAGCACCCAACCCTCAGGAAGTTCTTTTCCTGCTCTGCCGTATACCTCAATCTTTCCACGCTGGGAAACACTGGTTGCACAGTCAAGAACGAAGGGGAACTCCTCATCGGTAGGGATGCCAAAGGTAAGGGGGTTCGTTCCCAGCATGTTCTCTACACCATGGGTGGGAGCGATGGAGGGACGGGCATTGGTACCGGTGATCCCGATCATCCCAGCATCGGTTGCCATGGTTGCGTAGTAGCCGGCAATACCG
The DNA here is from genome assembly GCA_050252715.1 of Sphaerochaeta sp. Taxonomy (GTDB): domain Bacteria; phylum Spirochaetota; class Spirochaetia; order Sphaerochaetales; family Sphaerochaetaceae; genus Sphaerochaeta. The sequence continues at coordinate 9,406 of JBFWKK010000066.1, forward strand.
TAGTGGTTGGAGTTACGAACTGCAACCATGCCGAGGCCATACTTCTTTGCCTTTTCAATTGCCATCTCCATGGCCTTGTGGCCAGCTACGTGACCCATGCCGTTGTGGGCATCGAGGACCGCGGTTGCTTCCTGGTCTTTCAGTACTTCGATCTCAGTAATTGGGTTCATGATCCCGATATCGATGCGGTCGATATAGATGGGCTTCAGTCTTCCGATCCCATGGCTGTCGATCCCCCGCTTGTCGCTTGCGATCAGGACATCCCCGATGATCTTTGCATCATCTTTCGGTACCCCTGCGTGTACCAGGGCTTCTTCCATGAACTTCTCCAATTCACCGAAAGGAATCCAAGCACAATCCTCATACTGCTTTGCGTACTCATCCATATACTTCATACTGCACTCCTTATATATAGGTCGCTACGATAATCTCCAGACTCTCTGGAATCTCCATTTGCCCCACCATCTCTGCTCCCTTGCTGTCGGTGACCAAGGCATCGACCTGGTCAAGGGAGACCGTCTTGAAATTGGAGACTACCCCAATCTTGTTGCTTGCCGCCACGACGAACACCTTGCCAACCGTGTGCTCGATCATGGCACGGGTTGTTTCCGCCTCTTCCAGGATGGGGGTGGTGAGTCCTGCGGAGGGAGAGAACCCATCCACACCTATGATTGCCTTGTTTGCATTGATTTGACTCACGATAAGAGAAGAAAGGGAACCAGAGACCGAGTGGCTTCTGTTGCGGTAGATGCCACCTGCAAGGATGAGGCGAACATAGTCGCTCTCCTTGCAGAGGTAGACTGCATCTATGTTGTTGGTGACAATGGTCAGTCGCTTCTCCAGTGCCACTACTGCACGTACTACCTCAAAGGTTGTGGAACCACTGTTGATGTAAAGCGTATCCCCTTCTTCCACGAAGGAGGCAACTTTTTCTGCAATGGCTGCTTTCTCTTGGGGGTATTCACTTGCTTTTTGCAGGTAGTCGGGCTCCACCGGAAGATTTCTCCTGGCAGTCGCCCCTCCATGGGTACGCTCAACCAAGCCTTTCTTTGCAAGGTGGTCCAAGTCACGTCTGATGGTAAGCTCACTGACCGAAAACTGTTCTGCAAGCAAGCTTACTGTAACACTCCCCTCCTGACGTATGAGGGTGAGAATGTCGTGTTGTCTGCTTGCTGGTATGTTTGACATGAACACTTCCTTGAATGTTTTTGAACTTTTTACCCGCTACATACCTAGAATACAATCATAAACATTCATATGTCAATGGATGTAATCAATAATTCCAAAGAACTACACATCGATAACCAACAAAGATTCCACCCCTACTTGATTATCGCCTTAAAACCTGTTATGTTCATCATTGCAATGAGCATTGGTGCCATACCCAAGTGGTAAGGGAAAGGTCTGCAAAACCTTGATACATCGGTTCGAATCCGATTGGCACCTCAATAGCAGCCGCTGAACAATTCAGCGGCTGTTTCTCTCTTCCGGTAAGAACGTGATCTCAGTCAGCTATACAGCAGATTCATGCATACCTTTTGGGTATTTACTCATTTCAACAGCCAAATTTAGCCATCCAAGGCCAAATGGTGAATATTTATTCACTATCTGTGGCTGTTTCTTCCGACATACTTATAACGTATGTTGCCCTTTGTACCCTTACATTGCTGGACCTGAAAATAGAAGAAGGAGATACATTCACTGATAGAACGTAGCACTATTGACTGATTTGTCACAAGTTCGTATAAGAATCAAATTTTATAAATCTATATATAATATAGTAATAAATTATTTCAAAAAAATTATCAAAATTTTTCAAACTTTTTTTTATTTAGTATTGACATAAGTCTCCATTCTTATTACTATACAAACAAGCTTAGGGAAAAGAGCTAAGAAACTTGCACAAGGGCAAGGCCCTTAAAGGATGAATGATATGAAAAAGACTATTGCTATCTTGTTGGTACTGGTAATCGGAATGGCTGGGGTGTTTGCTGTGGATCCTGCTGACCTTTTTGTAAAAACAACGGTTTTTGCAATTAATGAAATGAAGATCACTAATTCAAGTGCTAGTCCAACGTGGACAGTCAACGCTCAGACAGGCGTTATTGATGCTTCTTCCTCTACTCATGATACAGCTAGCAACGCCGCCACAGTGAATACAAGCGTAGCTGATGCCCAAACTGTTGGATATCTCCATACGAGAACCAATAACAGACTCGGTATCACAGTGAATATTTCAGCATCGGCTCTTGAGTATTCTATAGATGATGGAAGTGGTGGCAGTACTCTTATAGACACGATTAATTATACCGTTTCCGGGGGCACTACTGATTATGACACTTCTGTTGGCGGAAATGCTGTTGAATATATGTCAATCGATAGTACCTCAACAGGACTCCGCACCGGTGATGTAAAAACAGTGCAGGTGACCCTTGAAGATGATGCTGAAATCAAAACAGCAGGTGATTATGTAGGTAATATCGTATTCAACTATGTTGTTATCAATTAATCAGTACATTATATTATCTTGATGAAAAAGGTTGACCATCTCTGGTCAACCTAATTTTTTTGTGCCAGCAAGAATTGTCACATTCTCCTCAGAAATCGGCATTTTAGGCCTCTGGAAGCGTGAATTGGCGATTCCGGGCTCCAGGTATGAATGGCACAAAATCCACAACGGCTACAACTGGATCTGTCTTAACAAGTTTTTAGAGACTATTCTTGTCTTAGGTCTTTAGTGATGACTATCATCAGATAAGCATTTTCAGTTTCCTGTAGTTTCACTCGATCTTTTTTGAATGCTCTTAGACTTTCCTGACGATTAGCCCACCGTATATCATGCCAGATTGCAACATCAATATAACAATCACCCGTATTTTTAAAGAAATTTTTTTAGCATATGAGCATTCCACTCACAACACCAGCTTTCCCATAGATTATCAGCCTCATCCTCAAATGGAGGGCCCTGGAATACCATTATCTGGCAAGCAGGGAGATCGATCAGGTCGTAGTCCTTGGGAACTGGACCTGTATAGTTATGGGGCCCCCCCCACCTCCCAGACATCACAGCCCACTTCTTCACAACAGGAGAAGCAGTCACTGGCCTTTTGCTAACTTCTGACAATAGCCTTTCGAATAGGGCTATCCACCACTTGTACGAATACAGTCTTCATTGTTGCCTCTCCTTCAGAATCTTGGTCTGGAGTTGTTGTACGACAAGCAGCTCTGTTACATCAGGACTCTCCAATTTCTCTGCAGATTCACTCAAAGGCTATGCCTCAAGAAGGTGAAGGGAGCCATGCCTGCAGCATCCTTGAACACACGAGAGCAATACCAAGGTGAGAGCTTGCGAACTTGTGGAAGCTGCTGGATTGTGACCA
>JBFWKK010000067.1:0-12729 GCA_050252715.1 Sphaerochaeta sp.
AGAATAGAATTCTGGGGGAAGGTCGTTATGGATTGACCCCATGTCCATATTCTTCAGCAATGTCCTTACCACATCAAGGAGATATTCCTTGTCTGTAAGCTTCCTGCTGAATTTCCTGTCTGCCTTTTTTGCCCCTTCAAAACGTGATTGCCAGATTAGCCTCTCCACAAAGCGTTCTGGGTTGCGAACTTCATCTTTCATTGCAGTGAAGGTTTCTTCGCTCTGGTTTTCCTCAAGGACTTTCAAGACTGCTTCTGCTGTTACTTCATGTTCCCCACTAAGCCCATCCTCAACGGTCTTCAATGCCCTCTGGAATGTCTTGAACAGGGTTGGGTCTTGGAGCATTATACGCCTGAACTGGATTTCCCAATCAACATCGGGGTCTCCCTCCAATGCCTTGAGGGTGGAATCCGGTACGTAGTAATGGTTCTCCAATGACCTTTTTGTGGTATCGAGGTCAACCTCACGACTGATGGAGGCAAGAATCTCATCGTTCTCTGTAGACCATCCACCTTGGTTGAATATAGACTTTACTTGATTCGGGGAAAATACAGCAATGGTTTCCATAGGGCCAGTTGTATTCTCTCTGAGCCACATAGAATCATAGCCAAGCTCTTTGAGGGCTTTCACCATATTTGCATTTTCATATATCAGCCAATCCCCGTTTTTAGCATACCGTACCAAAGTATTAAGGGTCTCTTCGCTACTATTACCCTCAAAGACTTTACCTTCACGGATAAGTTTCTCAGCAATTTTTATGTCACGTTCAGGATGGAATATCTTTTGCGTAGATAAGTACACAGGAAGGACGCTCGATCCAATTAGCTTCTCTAATTGATATTCTGATTCAACGCCATATTTCTCAAACATCCTTTTTTTGATGTCTGCTTTAATCCTATCGAGTTCCTTGTCATAAGCATCGCCTCTGTCTAGAGATTCGAGATATTCCCAATCATAATCATTTTGGAGCTGTCTTTTGTACTCATAAGCTTCATCATAAACAAGCTTTCCTTCTTCGAGTGGGTCTTTATTATTTATGGCCCAATCGCTTGCAAATTTTGGGTTCACTGTAAAGAAAAGCAAACCATCGTCATACAAAGCTTTGAACTTTTTTGGTACAGCTTTTGTTCCATGATATGCAATACGAGGAGAACCATCCTTATTAACAAATTCACTGTTCTTGAACCATTTTTTGAAACTTGGAGAATTGACACTTTCTTCAGGAGAAAATGCTGTAATCATGTCACTAAACTCTTGAGGATCACTAAATAGGTCAAGCTCTAGTTGATGAGCGAGAGAGGCAAGTGTGTCCACCACCTCATTTGGTTCTCCAAACAGGTCAAGCTGCAGTTGTGGTGCCTTTGTTGCCTCTGCGGTAGTCTCCTGCTCTGTCTTACTTTCCTGCTCAAGCTTGAAGTCAAAGAGTCTGTCAAAGGCTATCCTTGTTTCCCTGTCGAGTTGTGGGCTAATCAATCCAAGGAAGTCACGTATTGCCTGTCCAATCTCCTTGAAGATTGTCCCTAGGCTACTGTCCCTGATTTTCCCATCGATGAAGTACTGCTCAAGGTCTTTGGCAAAGGCTTCCTGAAAGTGTGTACCGATTGAACCACCATCCTGCTCAAGCTGACTTGCATACACGTTGAGGAATGGTGCGAATTGCTCGGTATCCTTGATTACGTTTACAAGGACATGCCCCATTTCATGGACAACGGTGGTTGGGGTGAATCCCTTTGCAAGCCCAATCTGATGCTTGTTTCCCTTCCTGTACGTGAGTCCATTCAGCAGGGGCTTTGCATTCCCAATCTGCACCTCTGCGCTTGCAATGCCCTCCTGTGAGTTGAGGAAGTCAGACTCCTGCTCCATCGAGAGTGCAATAAATGGCTGTGCATTGAAGTTTTCATTAAAGAACGTGTTTACGTCCGTCTTGGCTACCTTGGAGGCAACAAAGGCAAAATACGTGGAGGGAATGGAGAGCTTGTACGCCTCCTCCTCAGTCATGTTTGGGGCCTGTTGTTTGATGGTGTCATGTATCTGCGGAAGGATGGTCTTGTTGAGGAATTCCACCTCTTCCGGTTTTGCCCCTTTTCTCTGGAGCGTCCTGTTGTAATGATTGTATTGCTTCTTTACGACCTGCTCAGGCTCTACTGTCTCCTGCTTATCAAGGCTCATTTCCTCCTCGTTCAGCAGGGCTTCCTCTTCATACAATTCGCTCTCTGTAGGCTCTGGTTCAGTTTCCTGTGTAATTTCCTCACTCTCGTCAAGAACTGCCTCTGTAGGCTCAGGAGTGGAGGATACAGGCTCACTCTGGACTGCTTTCTTGACACCCTCTTCGGTGCGGAGAATGAGGGAGTGGGTTATCCCGTCCTCTTCCCTGTCAATGATGATTTCATTCTCATTCTCGTGGTAGCCGACAACAGACTTCTGGTTGAGTGCATAGTCCCTTGCCTTCTTTTGCATGGTCTCTGTATCACCGAATACAACCACGCCATTTTTCTCTACCGCTTCATTTGCCCTTGCAAACGACCTTGCAGACTGGACTGACTCCTTGGTGAACTGTGAGGAGGTTTCAGCCACCTCGATATTGAGTGCCTTTGCTCCCTTTTTCTTGAGACCGGCGACAAGCCCTGCATGGGCCTCATCCAGTGGTTTGAACAGGTCTCCTATCTGGATAACCTTGATAGGCTCACTGGCCTTCTTTGCATCTGTTTCCTTGACCCCGCTGGGGACTTTTATATCATTAATGGAAACAGCAGCGGAATTCTCGTTGAACTCTGAGAACCGGTTTGCATTGCGCTTGAGTGCTGTATCGCTTGCGTTGTATTCCTGAATCGTGGAAACAGTGGCGGAGGGTAGGCCGGTAAGGATCATTCCCTTTGCGGTGGATACTGCTGTCTGAGCCATAGCCTTGATGATGTCTTCCTTGCTGTGTCCCTCGAACAATGTCCCCTCTGTCTCATTGCTGTGCTTCATGATGTAATTGGAGGAAGCCATGCCGATAAGCTCTTCAATCGCTTCCTCTGCCGCTTCCCCTGCAATGCCTTTTCCAAGATAATCCGTAGCAATCCTCTGTCCCCATTTCTTGACAGCACCACTCTTCACCAATTCCTTTGTAGCCTGTTTGCTGAATATCTTACCGGCTACCTTGTTGGCAATTCCACCTGTGACCTTCTCAAAACCGTCAGTGACCAGATTCAATGCACCGACCCCTGCCATAGTCAGAGACCATGCAGAGAGAATATGTTCATCGCTGAGTCTGTTTCCATCATCATCCTTGACCTGAAACAAGTCCTTGGCAACCGAACCGGCTTCCATCATGCCGGAGTAGATTGAGCTACCTGCCTTTGCCGCAAGGAGGCTTGCTCCACCGGTTACGGTAGAGAGCGCACCACCGGCAATGTACATCCCCATCGTGGGTATCATGGAAGGGACAATCCTTCCTGATTCAACAAGCAGGTCTGTGAACAAGCTCATATCCTTGAAGTCATTGCGGTAAGGGAGTTTCTGTGAACCCATTTCCTCAATTGCCTCATGGATTTTCTGCTTGTATGCCTCGGAATCAACACCACTGCGCTGAGCCTCAAGCATGGCCTTGCTGAACGTCATGGAAACGTCAAGGTCACTCTTCTGTGCCTTCATGGTATTGACGAACTCGGTCATTGCACCCTGCGTATCCAAGTCATAGCCGGTGAATTTCTCGATGATTTTCTGAGAGTTGCGCATTGCCTCTTTCTTGTTGATATTGGGAAATGCGTCAGATATGATGTTGGAAACAGAATAGGCCGCCTCTGCACTTCTGGGGTCTGGATGGTTGCTGTATACGTTATGTATCTGCTCTTCCATCTCAAGCCATTTCTTCTCATCATACTGAACAGTAAAATTGAACATCGTTTCCTCCGGTTATCAGTGAATCGCTGGTACAAGTGTATAGGTGATGAAGCTGCTTAGTGGCGTTGTATGTATCGTCCCATCTTCCTTGGCCTTGTTTAAGGCACTCCTATCCACCTTGTATTCCAAGCCTGAGTAGTATGTACCTGCATTCCCTGTGAGGGCTTCGATATCCTCAGCCTTTGCATTCAACGATGAGACGTAGGCTTCTCCTTTCTTCCCAAGAAGGCTTGCTTTTCTTGTAATGAGACCATCAAGGTAGTTCTCGACCTTGTCCACATCTACATCATCACCACTGAAGAGGTAGTCTCTTGCGTACTTATCACCGATTCCATACTGATCCATGACAAAGGTATCCTTGATTCCTTCCTCAAGGCTTGCCTTGCTCTTCTCATGCACTGAAGCCTCAGAGGAAAGTGTCTTGGTGCTGTTCTCGTGCGCATAGACAAATCCACGGTTCCCTTTCTTTTTTCCGTCATTGTAGAAGAACCTTTCTCCACCTATCTCAACACCAATCTGATTGTTCATGACAAATGGGGTGATAGTCCCTTCAGGGTCAAGTTGCTTGATTATCTCAGGGTCGATCTCACTCTTCGCAAGGTTGTACACATCGAACGTCCACTTGGAGACCAGGGAAGCCTGTTCCCACTGTGCCCTTGCCATCGTAGGTAGTTCATTCAGGAAGGTTTCAAAGTTCTTCTCAAAATCCTCACCATCCAAGGGAGGTGGTTCAAAGCCCATAGCCCTAGCCACATCATATGCAATCTCGTTGCCTATTTCCTCGTCTGAGCTTCCATTCCTCTTCTTGGTAAGCCACATTCCAAACTTGCTGCTTTCTGAGCCAAAACCTGCATCGGGATTGCTTGGATCACTCAAGAGGGTTGTGATTACCTTGGGGTCATACCGGTTCAACTGACCACTTGCAAAGTCTGTATAAGCGGCCTTGCTTGCTGTCTCCCTCCCGAATACATTCGTGTACATGACTGTAGAATCGTTCTGGAGAATCTCCATAGTCTTGTCTGCATACTTGGTGTATTCTGCATCGAGTAGCTCATTGTACACACGCTCTGCCACAACATTTGGGTCAACGAATGCTCCGTTTGCATTGTTTAGGGCATACTGGTACTCATCAAGGAAAGCCGCCTTGAAATTCTGCACGACCTTGTCTGTGAGAAGACTGCTAGCCGGTACTTTCTTCCCATCCTTGTCATAACCAAAACCAGCCTTCTCCTCTGTGTACTTGGAGAAGATCTTCATAGCTTCCTGAACCTGCTTGTATTCCGGTGACTTGTAGACCGAAACGTCCTCGTTGATTGCGGCAAGGTATGTCTTTTCTGTTATCTCCCCATTCACCAATTTCTCATAAGCAAGAGCATCATACTCCTTGTCATCGAGTGAGAATTTCATAAGGTTGAGATTACTCACTGCGTCTGGATCATCGTACCGTGCCCCAATCTTGCTTGCATCAAGAATGCTCTCATGTATCCTGTCAGCGGACTTGGCAATGGTTTCATCCAGAGAGGAGGCGGTACTGCTTCCCCCATAGCTCCTTCCGGAGGGGAGGTTGCCGGAAATCATCTTCCCTTTAGCCTCACTGATAAGCTGTTGAGCATACTCTGTCCTGCCAATTGCCTTTTCCCCTTTGTGTTCCTTGGCCCACTGGAGGGTATTCTGGAATGAGGTGTCGGGGATAGAGAATCCAAGCTCCTTGATTGACTCATCACTGAGTCCACGCTTTACAAGCTCAAGATACATCTGATTGTCCGTGTACTGGTCAACATAGGCAATGTGCTGGTTGATAACCTCTGCGTCCTTCATTTGGAGGTACGTTGCATCATCAGCAAAATCGAGTGGGTCGAGACCGGCTTCCTTCATTCTCTGGTCGGTCATGCCAGGCATGATGGTGTCCTGCTCTGATAGATAGGGCCTGAACACCTTGTCCTCAAATGTTGCATCGGATTGTGCCTTTTTGATGAGGTGTTCATTGTTGATCTCGTTGTACAAGGTCTTGTAGTCAGCCTCGGTTAAATTCGATTTTTGCGATATTAAGTGGTCAATCATGTCACTTTTGTCAATATTCCCGTTGCTAAACTCGCCAATCTTCGCTCTAACCGACTTGAGAGCATCCCCATCTGAGTTCTCTTCACCGGAGAATCCCTGCGCTTTCACTGCCTCAAGACCAAGGTGTTTCTGGTAGTTCGCCTCGGCTGTATCCATCATCTTCTTGTACAGGGGGTCTTCCTTGGTGATCCCATAGGTGTCAAGGATTGACTTGGCCTGTTTAGTGGTAAGTGAATCATCGTAGTTCATGGAGTTGAACACCTTGATTGCGTTATCCTGTGCATGAACCTCTGCCTGATTCTTCCACGCATTGAAGAATTCAGGGTTATCCTCAACGGTAAGACCATACTTCTTGGTAACATCATCTATTCTGCCCTTGCTCAGGCTCCCACGATAGAGCATTGTCCCAAGCTCGTTGTTTGCACTGTTGAGGGAATTCTGCCTTGCCTTGTCCCTGTACTGGTTGAGCATCCCTGCGTTTTCTTGGTAGTCAACACCGCTTTCCTCAAGTGCAGACTCGTACTGGTCGAGTGTCAGGCCATTGTCCTTATCCAAGGCCTCAAGGTTATTTGAGAGTGTTGAGAGATTGTGGTTGTCCAGCATGGTCTTCCAAGTGTTGATTACCTTTTCGTCAGTCACGCCATACTTTTCAATGATTGCATCGAGGTTGTCACCGGAGAATTCCTCTGAGTTGATAAGGCCGAACACCTCATTGTTTGCCTCATTGAGTCCCTTATTGGTTCTGATCTCATTCAATCCTGCAATAAACTGCTCGTCTTCAATCTCGTTCTCTGCCATGATTGCGTCAAAATCAGCCTCGGATATCGGGCCTTCGTTGAATTTCTCATAGAAGGCGTTTGTTGCAGTCTCCATGCTGAAGTTTCTTGCCGCATTCTCTATGGACTCACGTAGTACAGGGTCTTCAATGTTGTTCTCATCAAGCCATGCCTTTGCAGTTGAAGGCTTGAGTGTGTTATCCATGCGAGAGGAGGCAAGCCAAGAATCAGCTGCTTTTACGGTTTCTGCCTTGTGCATCTCCTGTCTGGATAAATAATAATCTCCCTCTGCTCTCAACGCTTTTTTCTGGTCTATGGAAAAGCCAAGACTGTCGATTGCGGAATCCATTTCCTGTCTGCTCTTGTATACACCTGATGCAATCTTCTCACGTTCGCTTTCAAACAATTGTTCTTGAGTATAAAAGCTGTCCGGAGACTTCTCAAATTCCTTCAACCCTTGGATAACATTTGCTTCAGACAATGATTGTTGTTTCAGCAACACAAGCTCTTCCTGTGAGAAGTTTGCACTGATGTCTATGAGCTTCTGGTTCTGTTCCTCACTGCGCTCCCCCCCAAGCGTATACAGTCTCTTGAAGTCCCTCTGCATCTGGATACGCTCGTTGTTCCTTGCAATGGTCAGATCGGCTTCCTTCTGTGCCATGAGGAATTTGGCATGGACAGGATTATCCTTCAGTGCCTTTTCGTAGATAGCATTGACGTCCTCGGTGAAGTAGAGATTGTTTGAGTTGGTTGCCTGTGCAGTCTTGAGTTCCTGCATGGGGTTCTTGATGTTGTTCTCGTAGAAGTCAGCGGCTTCCTTTGTCTTCTGGGCAACCAGTGAATCCCACATCTTCCCTGCCTGGGAAACAAGCTCATTTTTCTTGGTCTCGGAAAGCGGTTCCCCTCCATAGGTTTCATTCTCAAGACCTGCCTTGTACTCCTTCATGAAAGTGGAGAAGTCCCAATTATTCACGTTCTTGTCAGAGAATGTTGCATTGAACACTGTAGTGAGGTCATTGTTCGGCATGGTTTCCCTGAGATCATTGGTGTATTTGTTGATTGTGTCCTGCTGCAGCTTCTCATTAAAAGGGTGGAGCTTCTTGGCATAATATTCGATTGCCATGACAGACAGGTCAAATCTGCTTGCCCCATTGTTGTATGCTTCCTGTATCTCTCTGGAGAAGACCATGCTTTCGCCTTCATCTTCAGTCTCACCACCTCCAATCCTTGAGTCTCCGGCACTGACAAAGCCATCGGAAAGGGTAGGCTCTTCTTCCACTTGCTTTCCTGTATAGCCTTTCTCGTAAATGATGCCGCCACTCTGGAGAAATTTTACAATGTCCGGTGACTGGGGAATGCCTTCGAGTTGATTGGTGTTGTGTGCCTGTGTTGCCGCAACCTCATCCTGTTTCTTCTGTCCATTCCACGCACTGATTTTTCTGGACTTCCTTGTCTCCAAGCCCTTCTTGAATTGCTTCTTTACAGTAGGCCACATCTTTGACTCGGTGGTGACGGATTCCCCATACTCGGCATAGAGGGTGTTGATACGCTCTTCCCATTCTTCGGGGTCTGTGTCTGCATAAATTGCCGCTTCCTTTTCGGAAAGGTCAATCTCTGCCTGGTTGTTCAACTCCTCAAGCTTGTCCTGCATTGAGTTTTGTATAAGGGTCTGCCCTACAGAGAGGGTGGTGTTTGCTATCGTGGAAACAGTATTACGCCTTGCGTCTGCCTCGATGTTGAATTTCTGTGCCTCAAACTGTGCCTTATTGATACCGGTATATGCCATTCATCTGCTCCTTACACATCATCATCGTCAAACTGGACAAACGTCTCATCGATCCTGCTGTCCTCATTCCCTGCATTCTCCTCGAAATACTCATAGTCCTTCTTGTGGGATTGCATGGAAGCTGCCATATCGTCCTGCTCCGCCTCATAGTTTGCATAGCTCTTCAGGGCTTCCTCTGCGGCTTGCTGAGCAGAAATGTCTGCCTGTCTCCTGAGTTTCTCCGCTGACTGGGAAGCTGTCATCTGGTTGCTCTGCATCTGGAGCGTGGTGGACTTGTTCTGCATGGCAATCTGGTTTTCTATGGATTCCTGGGCAAGCCTGTTGGCCTGTTCCTGCATCTGTTGTGCATTATCCCCTGTTCCTGCGTCACTACGTATCCCACTGACATTCTGGGAGGCTACAGCGGCTCCCTGTGCTTGCTCAGCCTGTATGGACTGTTGCATCATCCCAAGAGCGTTCTGCTGTCCCTGCATACCGGCAAGAGTGCCTGTCTGTGTGTTTGACAAGACTGAGTTCTCGATTGCCTGTCTTGCATCTGCATCATAGGCCTGCAGTTGTTTTGCAAAGGCTGTATCCCCTTGAGAAAGACCACTCATGAGAGTTGCGGTATCAGCACCGCTACGGAGTTTATCAAGGAAGTTGTTCCCATACGTGGTGGAGATATTGGTATCGAAGAGATCGGCCTTTGATTGCCTCTGCCTTGCAAGCTCATTGTACTGGCGTATTGAGTTGTTGGCATTCTCTGCGGCACTGATTCTGCTTGCCTTCTTTGCGTCTGATTTTGCCCATAGGTTCATGCCTACGCTTATCGCTCCACCTATCAAAGCTGCGGTAATACTCATCAGTTCACCTCCACTTCATAAGTCATTGCAAGCAGGGTAAGTGGGTCTCCTGCAACTGACTCGATAATCACTTTCAATTCCTTCCTTGCACCACCGGAAATGGGGATTCTGTAGTCACTGTTGCCTACCGGCCCTCTTGTTTTCTGCATGTACTTGTCCTCAACCCCTGTCCTGATCCTTCCAGAATCAAGGCAACGTACCCATACTTCCTTGGCCTTCTTGGACTTTCCGATGGTCGAACCGCTCTCTGTGTTGAAATCAAACCGGTTGCCTACCATCTTGGATTTGTACTCAAGGTCTCCCTGCAGGGCTTCCCCTGCTCGGTCAAGGAATACTTCCTGTTCGGTGAAGTCAAAGCGTTCGATGTAATAGGATTCGCCTCTCTTCACCACTGCATAGAGCTGTTGTCCATAGGCGTCCTCATAGGTTGCAATGCTGACGAACGTTCCCTGTGTATCCCATCTTGACCACCCCTGCGTCCCATTCAGCTTGTCGTAGGACAGGACAGCAAGCGTACCGTCATTGAGCAGACAGACAACCAGAGGCTCAGGATTGTTCATGGTGACTAATTGCCTCACCCCTGCAGAAAGGATATGGTCAGCGGTAAAGGTAAGGTCGTTTGATACCGTCCCATTCTGCGAGTAGGTTATCTCCCTCAACTTGTGTCCTCTCTGGATGAAGAAGACACCGTTGCTCAAGGTCTGTGGCTGTATGGAGAGACTCCCGTAAGCGGATTGCATCGAAGCTCCCTGCTTGGTCGGGTCAATGTCATAGGGACACATCCACTCGTTTGCCTCTGTGCCGATGAAGATGTTGTCCATGCCGGAAATCCACTTGATGGTGTCGTTCCGTCCGCTGGCAAGCTCAAGCTCCATACCGCACTTTGCGTTGATTACCTCTTCAGTGTCCGTGGTTGTTTCAAGAAACGCTGTAGAGTCGGAGAAGTCAATGACCGTATCCCCCTCGTCATTGGTGGTATAGGGCCAATCCTCAGTATCCTTGATTACCTCTGTCTCAACAGTGACCATGTCATAGGTAGTGAAAACGTGGTGGTTGTTGGAACCTCCATAAGGTGGTCTTGATACCCAGATGGTATAGGGATTGAGAATCGTTGAGGCCAACCAGAGGCGATTCTGGCAGATACCCACAACAGAGGGATAGTTCCCCTGCGATTCACCAATGTCCTCACCCATGTCATTTGTCGGGACAAAAGGAGTGAGACTGAAGGATGAGGCAGAGTAAATCAATACTTGTGGCTGATGATCCTTGTGAACGAAGTACAGCCTATCGTAGTACTGTGCGTACTGGACTTCCCAGGCATCGGCAAGGGAATAGGGCGAGGCAAGGAAATCATCACCAGAGGGCAGGAACACAACCGGAAGGAATTCATCCTGAACCCACCTCAATATGCGTATCTTCAATGCGGAAAGCTCGATGATGAAAGATTCCCCACTACTGAGCGTAAAGGGAATGATCCTGCAACTACCAGTGGTTGTTACGTGCTTCAAGGGAGGTCGTCTGGTGATTCCCCCTTGTGGCATCGGCCTGAAGTTGCCAAGTCTTTCACAACCCTGTGCATACATGGCAAGGTCAAAGCGACCACCAAGCTTCGGGGAAATCTCACCGAATATCCAGTTGTTCACAAGGTTGTTCATCAGAGTTCCCCTCTTACAATTGCGTCCCTGATTGACTCCTGTGTAACGTAAATCTCACCATCCCAATAAGCGTCAGCATTATAGTTCTCAGCCCTGTCATTGCTTCTGGTTTCGCTCTCGATGATGGAAGAGAGTGTGAGTTGGTACATCTGTGCAGCAATGCTCTGTGCCTGTCCGTCAGGGTCAAGCATCGGGGCAATATGCAGTGCAAGCTGATAGGCCACCAGTGCAAGGAAATCATCCGGATATGGGTAAGTACCATTTTCGTCAACGGAGAGCGTGCTGGGGATATATTCAAGCTCTGGGTCAAGTATTTTGCACCATAGCTTACCGAACCTGTAAGCATAGGAGTTGTTCTTGCTTGCATTGAGCTGTATGGCCCTTCCGAAGTCTTCTGGGACATCATAACCGTACAGGTATCCATTCCAAGTCATGGGATTGCCGACAACATCGGTTGCATATTCTGTGAGTTGTGTCCGTTTGACAAGGAAAGGAAATTCCCATGCCTTCATGCAGAAAGAGACAACCTTCTTGTAGTTGAGGTCAAGCAGGGTCAGTTCCTTGCTTGGTGTCTCAAGGTCGTCAATGTGCAGGTCAAGAAGGGACAATGCGAGATTATAAAGGGTGAGTCTATCCATGAGTCCCTCAATCAATCAGTAAAACCGTGGGCAGGAGGAAGCCCACGGAATATATATCTAAACCTCTACCTCCGAGGTTGCTTTCTTTTTCTTCGCTCTTGCCTTGGGCTTCTGAGGAGGCTCTTCAGTTTTCTCAGGAGCTTTTGCAGGAACGAATGAGATTCCCCTGTATTCCGTACCCTTGGGAAGCAGGAGAACATCCCCTGGGTTGTACAATCGTCCCCCCTTGAAAACAGGGGAGACACAAATGTACTTGTCGTGCAGGGCTTCTATCAAAGCGGCCTTACAAGCGCAAGGATTTTCCCTGCAGTGAACACCTCACCACCCACAGTGGCCTTGAGGCGCATATGGCGTCCGGCCTGTGCAGGAATGGTGAACCTGCGAATCAACTCGTCCTTCACAATCTCAGCCTCAGCGACAGAGAAGGCAACCTCGTCTTTCCAAGTCTCAGCGTCAGCACTGGACTGCAGTACAAACGCAATGCTTGCTCCCTTGGCGGCAGAGAGTGCGGTTTCCCATCCGATTACCTCAAGGGTGTTCTCTTCGGGGAAATGCTGATTCTCAGCCTCGTAGTCCAGCGTCCCTGCGTTTGCCTCAACAGCATCCACATCCTGTCCGACATAAGCGGCGGTATCCACCGCAAGTGCCGCATTGGTCAGGTCAATCGGCTCACGACCAAAGGTTCTTTTCTTTTCGTACAACATTCAGTACCTCCTTATGCTGCACCGCCATCGACGACAGCTTCACCGGCATCGAGCATGGAGTCACACTGACGGATGATGAAGCGATCAAACCGAACGTCCCCAATGGCATTGGTCGGAATGGCGTTTTCGTAGGTGACAGGCTGAACCAGACCGGCATAGTAGTCGTTCAATCCAGCAAGTACCGAACCAGGCGCATAAATGCGAACTCGGCTCTTGAATTCCTTGGGAAGCAAGGTGAAGGCCTTGAACAGGCTTTTCTTGAGCTTCGGCATGGAAGTCGAAAGAGCAGCATCACTGGTATCGATGTTTGCGATACGCAAGGCCGCAAAGCGGTTCATGAGCGAAAGGCCGGTGGACATGAGGAACTGGGTGTCTCTCTGGA
>JBFWKK010000068.1:0-12595 GCA_050252715.1 Sphaerochaeta sp.
AGATTGGATGCGTAGCCTGTAAGAAACGTCTGAATGCAGCGCTCAATGCGATGTTGGATCCCATCCGTGAAAAGCGTGCCTACTATGAAGCCCATCGGGGAGAGGTGAGAGACCTCATCATCGAAGGAACTCGAAAGGCTAATGTCATCGGAAATGAGAACATCCATGCCATCAAGGAAAAGATGCACGTTCTAATCTGAGAACAGTGAGAATAGTGCAAGGGGAAGCCACCGAATGACAATCAATCAAACCAGGTAAACCCGTTCTTCTTTGCCAAGCTTTCGGCAAAGCGGGGCAGAGTTCTGATCGGATAGACCTCAACAGGCAGGTTATCCTTGAGCATCGGTTCCACGATACGCCAAGACTCGGTAATTTCCTGCATGGTGGGGAAAAGGCTTTTGTCTCCCTGAAGAATCTTCTCCACAATCTGCTCATATGCTTCTGGGGTGTTTGCGCCGAATGTCTCACTCTGATTGAACCGGAAACGGACCGGTTTTGACTTCCAACTGGTATTGGGCATCTTCAGATTCATGCTGATATCGATGGTTAACTCCGGATGTATGGTGATGATCACAGCATTCTCCGCAATGGAATCATCGTGCATCACCTGCTTGGTAGCGTTCTTGAACTTGATGTAAATCAAACTCTTGGCCTCTTGTTGCATTTTTCCAGTGCGTACATAAATGGGAATACCAGTGAAGTAGTATGTGTTTACAAATAACTTGAATGCAGCATACGTGGGAGTATGTACGATATGGCCGCTATTGGCTCCAAGTGATTCATATCGCCCCATATGAAACTCTTCAATGGGGGATATCGCTCGCAGTACCTTCTCTTTCTCAACTGCGATATCCTTCGGAGTCAGCGTTGCCGGCTCGCTCATGGTCAGGTAGGTAATGATCTGCATGATGTGGTTCTGGATGGTGTCCCGTACTACCCCAATCTTCTCATAGAATCCAAGACGTTGGTCCACTCCATGGGTCTCGTCGAAGATAATCTCAATTGACTCGATGGTTCTGTTGTCCCAGATTCTCCTAATGATATCGTTATGAAAACGCATCAAGAGGAGGTTCTGCATGAACTCTTTGCCCAAATAGTGGTCAATACGGAAAATCTCCTCATCTGTGAAGGCTTTTTCCAAGATGTCATTGTATCGCCGTGCACTCTCAAGGTCGAACCCAAAAGGCTTCTCAACGACAATCTTCTTGGTCAGTAAACAGATGCAATCCAGCTGGTTGTCCACCTGTTGAATTTGTGCAATGGCAATCTCATAGAGCGAAGGCTGCAACGCAAGGTAGTAGATGAACTCAACTTCGTCGCTTTCACCACACAAGGTTTTCAAGCGATCAGTGAGAATAGAAACAGCATTGTTGCCACTCATGTCGTAATAGAGATAGTCAAGGTGGTCTGTGAAAGAGGAAGGAGCATCCTTCCTGATGATCTCAGAGAGGAACTCGTCCCTGGTGGAGAAACGCCTTCCTAGTGCAATCACCTCAAAAGCATCCCCTTTCTCCATGAGATGCTCATAGGCTGGATAGAGTTTCTTCAGGGCAAGGTCGCCTGTGCCACCGTATTGTATGATGATTCGCTTCATGGTGTGTCCTCCCTCAAGTCAGTCACTATTATCGTACCATGGAATGGGTGGTGAACAAAGAAGGAGCATGGCAATGTGTGTGCATCCTCCTTGCCGGACAACAACCGAGTGAGTGCCTCCCGTTTCCCCTCTCCTAGGAAGATGAGATAAATCTTAGCTTCTTTGGCAAGGGTAAGAAACCCCTGCCAGGAAAGCGTTACCCGCTTCTTGGGAGGTTTTGGACTATCTTTTACAATCATGGTTTGAGCCTCAGTGTCGCTGGGCCAGGAACCAGGGAACAGGCTTGCAATATGACCATCTTCTCCTACACCAAGATAAAGCCGGTCAAAGGGGTCTTCACTAAGAATATTTCCCTCACTGACAACGGATAGAGTCGCTCCTTGGTCCAAGGCTGCCTGCAATCCAGCTTCCCTGAGCGTATCCTCGTTGCGTTCGCCCTCAAGGCGTTCATCGACAAGGTACAGATGGGTCCTCCCAAGAGTTTCTTCCGGAAGACTCAGCAGGGCTCTCATAAGAGGAGAAACACTTCTTCCACCGGGTAAGGCAATATGCAACGGGCCCTGTTTTTCCTGGGAAAGCGAGAGCAAGTCATCCCTAAGTATATATTCAAAATCACTGGTTGTGTCTATTCTCTCAATATTCATACGCAATATTGTACTCAATAAAATAGAAGTAGAATAGTAGGGAATAGGGTTGACTCAAATATTTCCTTTTGGATTTTCCAACTTCTCGCGTGCAATTGCAAGCATGAGCTTGATTCTATTCTCCTGGTTCACCCCGGTAGCGGAAGGATCATAATCAATCGGGACGATGTTTGCATCCTTGCTTCGTTCCGTCACAGCCCTGATCATTCCCTTGGCACAGATATGGTTGGGAAGACATCCAAAGGGTTGGGCACAGACGATGTTGTGATATCCACTATGTACAAGATCGAGCATTTCTGCGGTAAGCAGCCAGCCTTCTCCCATCTTTACCCCATAGTCGATCAATCCTTCATCAAGCTTCTTCATCTCAGTGTAGGGAATGGGGACGGTGAACTTGCCGCTTTTCATCATCGCTTGCCTGCTCATCTTCTCAACCTTGTACATTAAGCGGAGTATATATTGGGTGGCATTTGCACTGATGAACCTTCCCCCATAGTACTTTCGGTCAGTAATTGCATTGTCTATACCGTAGTAGAGGAATCCCATCATGGAGGGAACCATGACCTCACATCCCTGTTCCTCCAGATATTCCTGGAGGTGGTTGTTCCCCAAGGGAGAGTATTTCATGTAGATTTCACCCACAATGCCTACCTTGATACGCACTTCCTCCCGCCTCTCAATCTCAGCAAACTCTGCACAGATTCGATTAAGATTTCGCTTCATCGCCCAACCAATGTATCCACGGTTATGGGCGAAGCAGTCAGAGAGATAGGCAGTCCACTTGGCCACCAGAGCATCCGCTTCTCCCTTATGCACTTCATACGGGCGAATCTGATTGCTAAGTGCCATCAGCAGATCGCCGTATATGAAAGCACTGTAGGTTTGCAGCAACATAAATGGAGTTATCTTGAACCCTGGGTTCTTCTCCATTCCCTTGAGATTAAGACTGATTACCGGAATTTGGGAAAGATTGCACTTCTCAAGTGCCTTCCTAAGGAGAAAAATATAATTACTTGCCCTGCAACCACCACCGGTCTGGGTGATTACCAAGGCTACCTTGTCGCTGTCATACCCCCCATGCTTGATGGCGTCGATAAACTGCCCGATAACGAGCTGAGCGGGATAGCAGATGTCATTGTGCACATAGCGCAGTCCTTCGCGGATTACGTTCGGACCCTGGTTGTCAAGAAGTACCACGTTATACCCATGGTTTGAAAACACCTCCTTGGCTATATTGAAGTGGATTGGGCTCATATTGGGGATCAGGATGGTGTAATCCTTCTTCATCTCCTTGGTAAACGGCGTACTCATTGCGGTTCCTTGGCCTCCTGTAGTGCTGCAAGCAGACTGCGGATGCGAATTTTTACTGCCCCGAGGTTTGCAATTTCATCAATCTTGATCTGGGTATAGATCTTATCGGTTTGGTGAAGGATATCCCTGATCTCATCAGTGGTAACGGCATCCAGCCCACAACCAAAGGAAACAAGCTGAATCAGCTGCATGTCCTCCTGGTGTGTAACATACCGAGCTGCATCATACATCCGAGCATGGTATGTCCATTGATTGAGTACATTGCGCTGTTGTTTCTCCACCAAATGCGAAATAGCATCCTCGCTGATGACAGCACAACCGCACTGCAGCAGAAGACCATCGATCCCATGGTTGACCTCTGCATCGGCATGATACGGCCGGCCGGTGAGGACCACGATCGGCCAATTTCTCTTGCGTGCCTGCTCAATGATGATGTTCCCCTGTTCCCTGATGGCTTTCTGGTACGCTTCCAAGCTCGCATAGCCTGCCTTTACCGCACGCTTAATCTCCTGTTTCTTGACAGGAAAGTACTGACTGAGAATCTGATGCATCCGCTTTGGGAGGAATGAGCGGTCGGCAAGGGAGAGATAATCACTTATGAACGTAACAGATCCATCCTGCAACTCACTGATGTTATGCTTGAGCACTTCAGGATAGTAGGCAACAACCGGGCAATTGAAATGGTTGTCTCCTTTCTCTTCATCGATGTTGTAGCTCGAACACGGATAGAAGATGGATGGTACCTGCTTCTCAAGCAATTCCTTGATGTGCCCATGCATCAGCTTTGCAGGGTAGCAGATTGTATCGCTCGGGATAGTGGACTGTCCCTTAAGATAGGTTTCCCTGGTGGAAGGTGAAGAGACAACGACTTCAAAGCCCAAGTGGGTGAAGAACGTGTGCCAGAAGGGCAACTGTTCATAGAAATTGAGTTGCAACGGCAATCCAATTTTTCCACGCTCCCCCTTCTTCTCTTTCAAACGTGAGAGATATTGTTGTTTGAAGGCATAGATGTTCAACTGTTCTGGGTTGCTGATGAAGGTCTCAGGGCTGACAATACGGTCACATTTATTTCCGCTTACCAGTTTGCGCCCTTCATCGAAGATGTTGATCGTCAGGAGGCAGTTGTTGGTACACCCTTTGCAATAGGTGGTCTTCGTTCGATGGGTGAAATGGTCCAGCTGGGTGAGGGAGAGGGTAGTACGTTGTTGTGGAACCGCCAGGTGCTGGTCACGGGCATGCAAAGCGCAACCATATGCTCCCATAAGTCCTGCTTCATTGATTCGGATTACTTCACTTCCCAGTTCCAACTCAAACGAACGAAGCACTGCATCGTTGAGGAATGTCCCTCCCTGTACGACTATATGGTTTCCCAGCATCGCCGGGTCGGTGGAACGTATCACTTTATAGAGTGCATTCTTCACAACGCTGATAGCCAATCCTGCAAAGATATCAGAGACACTTGCCCCATCCTTCTGGGCCTGTTTGACTGAACTGTTCATGAATACCGTGCAACGGGATCCCAGATCGACAGGATTCTTTGCCTTGATTGCGAGTTCTGCTGCTTCCTGTGGAGTGTAGCCAAGTGCATTGGAAAATGTCTGGAGAAAGGAACCGCAACCTGACGAGCAAGCTTCATTGAGGAATATATCATCGATGGTGCCATCCTTGATCTTGAAGCACTTGATGTCCTGACCCCCGATGTCGATGATGAAATCAACATGCTCCTGGAAGGTCTTTGCACTCTTGTAATGGGCCATGGTTTCCACAAGGGAGTACTCAAAAGCAAATGCATTCTGGAGAAGCTGTTCCCCATATCCCGTGGAGCATGCTTTTTCGATGGTAATATTGGGATATGTTATGTAGAAGTTCCCTAAAAACTCCTTGATTGCCTGCACAGGATTACCGTTGTTCTCCTCATAGCGGCTGAAAAGCAGTCTTCCCTCCGGATCGATGATGCACGCCTTTATGGTAGTGGAACCTGCATCCACTCCCAAGAATGCTGGTCCTGCATAGTGTTCAGGATCCACCTTTGTCAAGGAGGCATTTGCATGACGGTTCTTGAATGTTTCATAGGCCTCATGATCTTGGAAGAGGGGAGGAATGGAGGTGAAGGCCTTTCCCATATCATAGTGTTCCAGGTTATAGATCAATTGCTCTAGCTCAATAGCCTGTTCTTCTGCACTGAGGGCTGTTCCCAGCGCAACATAGAAGAGGGAGTTTTCAGGGCAAATACCCTCCAATCCAAGCGTCTTGTCGAATGCCTTTCTCAGCTCACTGAGGAACGTCAGTGGTCCACCGAGATAGACCACCTGCCCCTTTATCGGTCGTCCTTGGGCCAGTCCCCCGATACTCTGGTTCACTACAGATTGAAGTACAGAGAGTGAGATATCACTCTTCTCAGCTCCTTGGTTTACCAATGGCTGTATGTCACTTTTTGCAAAGACTCCGCATCTGGAAGCAATGGAATAGCTCTGCTTTGCTTGTTTTGCAAGCTCATTCAGTTCTTGTTGGTCGATGTGCAGCAAGCTTGCCATCTGGTCGATGAATGAACCAGTACCACCAGCACAAGTCCCATTCATCCTTACTTCCATGTTCTGGGATAAAAACAGGATTTTTGCATCTTCTCCTCCAAGTTCGATGACAACATCGGTATGGGGAAGAAATTTCGTTATAGCAATCCTTGTTGCATATACTTCCTGGACAAAGGGGAGACGCAGGTTCTGGGCAAGCCCCATACCAGCCGAACCAGAGAGTGCAAACATGGTGGGGTGTCCTGCACACAATTCCTTGACATCCTCGAGCATGGTACACGCTGTCTCAGCAATCTGAGAGTAGTGACGTCTATAATCTGTGTGCAGTACTTGCAACGTATCATCCAGCACGACACATTTCATGGTCGTGGAACCAATATCCAAGCCAATCTTCATCAAGAAAGCCTCCGAATATCCAAACCATATCGATTTTTTGGTTTGTGGTACAGCGAGAATAATCAGTATTTATACAATATAGCAAGAAATGTCTATTATCTTGTAAGCCCATCTGCGCCAAAATCCACAATTTCAGTGTTTTTGATAGCTTCTTCCAGGAGTGGTTCGATTGCCATAGCGCGATAATGCTCTTGTTCCACCGACTTGTCTGGATGTACCAATGGGTGTTTCGGGCTAAAAATGACACAACAATCCTCGTAGGGAAGAATCGAAGTCTCATAGGTGCCGATTTTCATGGCAAGATTCATAATCTCCTGTTTATCCATGCCTACAAGCGGGCGAAGGACCAGTTGTTCACTCATGCTATCAGTAAATGCCATCGATTCCAGTGTCTGGCTTGCCACCTGGCTGAGTGCCTCTCCGGTGACGATGCAGCTTCCTTCCTGGCTCTTGCTGATGGCATTGGCCACGTACATCATGGCAGCGCGGAACATCAAGGTGGTTTCATCTTCCCTGCTGTGTTGCTTGATCCATAGCTGTGCTTCCGTGAAGGGAATGACATGCAATCTGGTTCCCTGCAAGTAGGGGGCAATGAGGCTTGCAAGTGTCTTTACTTTTTCCAAGGCTTGGTCACTGGTGTAGGGATATGCATGGAAGTAGATGCAATCCATCTTCAAACCCCGCTGTGCCATCCGGTAGCCAGCAACCGGACTATCGATTCCTCCACTCAGAAGCAACATTCCCTTTCCTGCAGTAGAGACGGGCAACCCCCCAGGTCCTGGTTTGGGAGAGGTGTAGAGATAGGCTTGGTCCCGGATTTCACAATGGATGGTCAGGTCAGGATGCTTCACATCAACAGTCATCTCGGGATATATCTCATGTACCACCTCCCCGAGTGAACAGTCAATCTCATAGCTGGTCATGGGAAAACTCTTGTCAGCGCGCTTGGCGATGGACTTGAAGGTACCTACTCCCTTGTTGAAGGGTTCCTCGGCGATAAGCCTTTTTGCTGTTTCCCGAATGACTGAAATCTCTTTCTCGCAGCGCAGGCAACGGGAGTAGCCTACCACCCCGAAAGTGGTCCCCAGTGCCAATTCTATGGTTTCTTTAGGACATTCGTTGCTGATTTCAAAGAATATGCGGCCTTTTTGCCGATTGACCTGTGTCCTGTATCCTTTCAACTTTTGCTTGATATTCTGCTTCAGCCGCTTCTCAAAGGAATCGCGGTTCAAACCTTTCAGGGATATTTCCCCGAGCCGTATCAAATAGAGAGTGGAATCTTTCATGCATGCTCCTGGATGAGTGTGGTGAATGCTTCGGCCAATGCCTCGGCTTCTTCTATAGTGGTATCAGCACTGAATGAGATGCGAATGCTGCTCTTTGCCAGGGATGGGGCTATCTGCATGGACTCAAGTACCCCCTCTCCCTTCTGCTTGGCATTGTTGCTGCAGGCAGAACCGGAGGAAACGCAAAATCCCTTGTCATAGAGCATCCGGGTGAACACTTCGCTGGGCAAATTATTGGTAGCAACATTCAGGATATAGGGAGAGCAAGCCTTCTCAGGGCTGATGGTGGGCAAGAATGAGAGCCGGTCGCGGAGCAGGGTATTGATCTGCTTGACCCGTTTCTCATGTTCCGAGAACTTCTGTATTGATTCCTTTGCAGCTTCCACCATGCTTGCAATCCCAGGTAGGTTCTCTGTGCCCGGTCTCAGGCCAGCTTCCTGTCCGCCACCTCTCGAGAGGCTCTCAATGGCGGGGTCTCGGTTGTAGAGAAATCCCACACCCTTGGGACCATGGAATTTGTGTGCACTGAAGGCCGCACTATCCACCCCGAGCGTTTCGAGTGAGAAGGGAATCTTGCCGAAGGCTTGGGTTGCGTCAGTATGGAAGTGGATTTTCCTTCCTCCCTGCTCCTGCTCGTAGGCGCGTACTTCAGCGACCAGAGCCTGGATGTCCTGGATGGTTCCCACTACATTGTTCACGAGCATCAGTGAGACCAACCTTGTCTGTTTGGTCAGAGCTCTACGGAGATCCTCTGCCTTGATGAACCCCCCAGGTGCATCAAGGGTCGTGACTTTCCAGCCCAATTGTTTCATCAACCGGCCATACTCCTTGGTGGAGGAGTGTTCAATGTTGCTGATGATCACATGAGGTTTCTGGAGTTTCCAAATAAGGCTGTTGAAGATGATGGCATTTGCCTCGCTTGCACCAGCTGTGAAGGTGAGATTCTCTTTTGCTACAGAAAGTAGTCCAGCCAGGTCCTCCCTGGATTGTTCCAGCTTTTCCTTTGCCTTGATACCCTCAGCATGAAGGCTGCTGGGGTTGCCGATGTATGTACTTGCTACGTGTTGATACACATCAAGAGCGGTTCTGCTCATGATGGTGGTGGCAGCGTTGTCAAAATAGCGTATTTCTTGCATATCGGTATTGTGTGATAATGAGTGGATTTTTGCAAGTATGCAGGGAGCAGGGAGCGCTTGTCTTGGACCCCTGCTCTGAGGTATAACAGTACTATGAAAAGCATGGTGACGACGCAGCTCGAGAATGGTAGGCAGACAGAAGTTTTGCTTGCTGACGACCTGAAGGACCTTTCGGCTCATCTTGGTGAGTATGGACGCTTGGTATTATGGGTGTTCGATACGAATACGGTAAAATTGTTCAAACAGCTTCCACCCAGCCATGTTGTACTGGAAAGTGGAGAGAGTGCAAAGAATTTCTCATCCTTGGAGCGCATTCTCAGCTCAGCACTGGATGAGGGGCTTGCGCGTGATGGCAGGATCATCGGGTTCGGTGGTGGAGTGGTCTGTGACATGTCCGCCTTCGCTGCCTCGGTGTACATGCGTGGATGCCGCCTCACCCTGGTGCCGACCACCTTGCTTGCCATGGTTGATGCTTCGTTGGGAGGCAAGGCAGCCATCGACTTCCAAGGGATGAAGAACATGGTGGGGTCATTCTACCCAGCCAGTGAAGTGCTGATCTCCATCGATACGCTGAGAACACTCAATGAAAAGGAGTTTCTCAATGGGCTGGCAGAGGTTATCAAACATGCATTGCTCAGCCAGGATGAGGAGCTCTATAAATTTCTCCTGATGCGCAAGAATGAAATCCTCAGCAGGGATCCAAAGACACTGGCTGCCTTGGTGGAGCTTTCGCTCAAGGTAAAACAGTGGTACATTGAACAGGACCCATTGGAGACCTTGGGTATCAGGCAAAGCCTGAATCTGGGGCATACCTTCGGTCATGCCCTGGAGTCCTCTTCCCACTACCTGATGTGGGGGCATGGTGCCTGTGTTGCATGGGGAACATGCCGAGCATTGGAAGCTGGTGTTGTACTGGGGGTTACAGACAAGGCCTATGCAAGTGGGGCAACCAAACTTTTCAAGAGTTTTGGGTATGACATTGAGTACCGAATCGGCCGTGGTGACTGGATTGAATACCGTGACCACTTGCTCAAGGACAAGAAGAAAGTGGATGGGAACGTACGGTTTGTCCTGTTGGAGAAACAGGGCTCGACCATCCTCATGCCACTTGATCTGCAGCTCATCCAGCACCTGGTCATTGCCAAGCCGATCTTCTAGGGAACTATTCCACCAATTTCAATAGGTTTCCATAGATATTGGTTACCTCTTTTGCCTGCTTTTTCATCTGTGCAGCCTCCAAGGAATCAGCGAGGGTGAGGAGCGTGTAGAGCGAGGTGTCCAAGGCATCGAAACAATCATCATCGGCAGTAAAACGATAGTTGCCATTGCCACTCTCTTCCAATGCCACAAAGTACAGGTGTTTACGCTGTTTCTTGTTCTTGGTGAAAGCCAGCAGCCAGTGCAGGTTGTCAATCAGGGTATCTGCATCCTCAATGGTATATATTCCCGATGGGGGATTGTCCAGGATGCCCTTTCCTGGATTGACCTTGCCTTGCAACTCAAGTGCTGAGAAAAACATATCGCCGTAATGGATGTAGAATCCTCTATAGAGAATGGCCACCGGGAAGTTCTTCGGCCGTTTGGGGGCTTTCTCATTCATCTGATTGAGATAATTCAAATCCTCAAGCGGTATGAGTGCAACAAGCCTCTCCTTCTTTTTCTTTCCACCGAGAACCAAGGTAGGATAGGTTCGCTTGTACACCGTGATGGTGGCTTTTCCCTTCTCCTCGCGTTCCTTGATAGCTTTCTGCCGTATCTCCTCCTGCTTCTGCAGTTTGCCTGATGGGCGTTCCTTCTGCACCAATGCAGTGAGCTTTGGATAGAGCTCGGGGGAAATATCATCCAGCCATGCCTTGTCCAGAGGACTGACACTACGGGCATAAAGCCTGCTGGTCTGTACAATTTCCCCGGCTATGATGAACTGGGGAAGGCTCTTGAAGTATGCGCTTCCCGGGTGGAGGAACACCTGGTCTGCAGTAAGACTCTTGTACATGTTGCCCCGAGCCTTGATGCACACATACTGCATCAAGCCACTGGCAATGCAGCATAGATACTCCCTGACACTTCCTCCACTTGCAAGGGGGAATCCCACGTCTCCGCAAATCTCACCAAGTTGTTCATTGACATGGACAATTTCCTGCATTCCTTGGAAATCGAGATAGTTCATCTTGCAGAACCGCTGTTTAGCATCTTTGCTGGTATTTTTCGTATACTGGTAGTAGATGTTCAGGTAAGAAGCAAAATCCCCATACTCGGTGTTATTGAACCTTCGATGTGCGGCACGGCTCAGATCTTCTTCACCCTGGGGGAAGAGGAATGGCGTCTTGGTGGAGAGGAAGCTGACGGCAATCAGGACTTCTTCCAAGACAGTAGGGTGGTTCATCATTGCTTCAACGATTACCCTTGAGTGACGGGGTAGCAGGGGGAAACGGCACATCAGGTTGCCGATTGTGGTCAGCTGACGCTTTCCATCAATCGCCCCAATGAACCTGAGTGTCTCCTCAGCACTGGTGATAGCACTGTGTTTCGGTCTTGTGATGAATGGAAAATGCTCATAGTCGGTAATCCCCAAGTCACTCATACGAAGCACTACCTCACTCAAATCGGTCCTGAGGATCTCTTCTGTCCCATACGTGAGCCTGCTCTTGTAATCATCTTCACTGTAGAGGCGATAACACACTCCAGGACTGGTTCGACCTGCACGCCCTTTTCTCTGTTCACAGCTTGAACGGCTGGTGGGAAGAGGAACCAGGGAGGAGGTGAAATCCTTCTGGTTGTAGAAGTTTATTTTTGCGATACCGCAGTCAATAACAGTGGTAATGCCATCAATGGTGACTGAAGTCTCTGCAATGTTGGTGGCAACAACCACCTTTGTTTTGCCAGGGGAAGTATCGTTGAAAACCGATTCCTGTTCCTCTTTGCTGAGTCTTCCGTACAGCGGATAGATTTCCAAGCGTTTCTCGGTATCGGCCATATACAGTGCATTCACACAGTTGGTAATGTCGAATTCACCGCTCATGAAAACCAGGATATCCCCGCTCTTCTTCTTGGCCTCTCCGGTAACAATCTGGGTAATGGCCTCGATCTGGTATTCGAGCGATTCACGTTGCAACGGCTTGTAGACAACCTGCACAGGATAGACTCGTGCATCAATGCTTATGATTGGAGCCTTGTCAAAGAAATCACTGAACACCTTGGTGTTGATAGTTGCACTGGAAATGATCACCTTGAATTCTGGCCGTTCTTTCATGACATGACGCAGTAGACCCAGGATAAAATCGATATTGAGGGATCGTTCGTGTGCTTCATCGACCAGTATGACTGAATAGGAACGAAGCAGTGGATCGGCTTTAAGCTCCATCAGGAGTATGCCGTCGGTCATAACCTTGATACGGGTTCCTGGGCTGGTAGTGTCCTCGAAACGCATCTTATACCCTACGAATTCATCATCACGTCCTATCTGTTTCTTTATAAACTCACTGACACTGAGGGTGGCGATTCGCCTTGGTTGGGTAATGCCGACTTGCAGGGCATCTGCATAGCCAGCTTCGTGCAGGATGAGGGGGATCTGTGTGGTTTTACCACTTCCCGTTGGGCTTTCAACGATGATGACCTGGTTCTTTTCAAGGCCATCAAGAATTTCCTGCCGGTGCATATAGACCGGCAAATGTTTCATGTCTTTCAAAATACTTCCTTT
>JBFWKK010000069.1:0-12443 GCA_050252715.1 Sphaerochaeta sp.
AAAGATTTTTTAGGGGAGAAATATCTCACGCAGAGGGCGCGAATTTCGCACGCGGCTACAACATTAGATCTAGAACGCATGCATGTATGGTACGCCGCTTAACCCCATATGTCAAAAGAATTCTACTTTTGCCCCATCACAGGACGCACAAAAAAGCAGACACCCTCATGCCAGAGGATATCCGCCGGTAGCTGTGTGAGAACAGTCTGGAGAAGACCCTAACGAGTCAGGCTGACGTTCACATCAATAATGTGATTGATGTCCTGTTTGAGCTTGTAGGCAAACTGGTCCATGACCGTCACGTCATTGGGAAGTTTGTCCCCATCTTCACAGAAAAAGGTCCAACAGGGAACATCCAGCGCTGCGCTGATCTTCTCAATGGTAGAGAAAGAAGGTGCTTTTCGAGACGTTTCAATCTCGGTGACGAATGATGTAGAAACACCAATTTTCTCTGCCAACTGAGCCTGGGTGAGGGAGAGCTTCCGTCTACGCTCTTTCAAATTTCTTGCGAAAATGTCCTGCAAATTGTAAGTTCTAGCCATGTTGTACTCCTCTAAAGAAATTGCAATAGTAAATAACCCAATGGTATATAACTTACACCATCAGTCTGTTATTCACACCCCTTTTGATACATTCTAGGCATGAATGTCGACATTCCGCAAGGTTGGAACCATCCCGTTTCGATGAATTTACTGACTATTAGCGCGTTTTCTGTGCGTAATGGTCGAACTCCATCGAGAAGGTTCCCCTTCCCTGTGTAGCCGATCGAAGTGCGGTTGAGTAGCCAAACAACTGGGATAGCGGCGCCTGGGCGAGGATATGCTCACTGGCACTCCTGCTTTCAATGCTGTTGACCAAGCCTCCCCTGCTGGTGATGCTGGATATTGCCTCTCCCACATACTGGGTCGGGACGATGACCGTTACCTTCATAACCGGTTCCATGAGGATCGGGGCGGCGTTCCTGGCAACCTTGTCAAAACACATGGCAGCACAAGCCTCAAAAGCAAATGGTGTTGCAGTCAACTCGTTGTAGGTGATGCTGGTGACCTCCACTTCAAGATCTACCGTCTCATACCCATACTGGATACCACCCTTGAATGCATTGGTGATGCCCCGCTTGATTACATCATAGTACATCTCATCCATACCCCGTACCTTGGCTGAACAGGTATATCGATTTCCGCTTCCCGATGGAAGGGGACGTATTTTCAGGGAAACCCCAGCATTGTTCTCCTTGCCTGCAATGATTTTGGAGAACTTCTCACTTCCGCTTGCTTCTTTGGTCACCGATTCACGATAGGTAACCTGCGGGTTGCCTACACGTGCCTTGATCTTCATCTCCTTGGTGAGACGGGTGACCAGTACGTCAAGGTGCAATTCACCCATTCCGCTGATTACAAGTTGCCCTGTCTCATCATCATCACGATAGGTGAAGGTGGGATCTTCCTGGGCGAGAATTCCAAGCGCAGAACGAAGTTTGTCCCCATCACTGAGGCTGTTTGGTTCTATGGCAACAGAGATGACAGGAACAGGGAAGTGCATCTCCTCCAAGAGGATTTGGGCACCCTCACTGCCAATGGTATCCCCGGTTCGTCCTTCCTTGAACCCGATGATGACTCCGATATCCCCTGCCTCCAGCTCACTCAACTCTTCAGGTCGGTCAGCGTGCATTCTAAGGATTCTGTTTACCCGCTCTCGCTTCTTTTTGCTGATGTTCATGAGGGCTGTGCCCTTCTTGATTGTTCCGTTGTAGACCCTGACAAAGCTCATGGGACCGGCTTCCCGGTCTACCTGAATCTTGAAAATGAGTCCAAGTGGTGGCTTGTCCTTCGCATAGGGGATCTCCACTGATTTTTCACTCTTCTGTTGGATGCCGAAGATGGGTGGGACCTCTGAAGGGGAGGGCAGGTAGTCGAGGATTCCATCCAGCAGGGCCTGTACTCCGATGTCCTTGAGTGAAGAACCAACAAAAATCGGCAGAGTCTGGCGGGCGATGGTGGCTTTCTTCAGGGTCTTCTTGATCAGGTCTATACCGATGGGCTCTCCCTCAAAATACAACTCAGTGATCTCATCACTGAAAGAGGCGACACTATCGATCAACTTATCGTACCAGCCTTCCACCTCCTCCTGCATTGCCTCAGGGATCTCTTCTTCGGTGTAGGTCATGCCTTGGTCCTCTATGTTGTAGACATAGTATTTCTTGGTAAGGATGTTGATGATCCCCTTGAAGTTGTTTTCGGCACCAACTGGTATATAGAGAGGGACTGGATTTGCTCCCAACTTGAGTTTCAGCTCGGAGACTGCCTCAGTGAAGTTTGCGCCCAGACGGTCCATCTTATTGATGAATGCAATGCGTGGAACTCGGTAGGTGTCTGCCTGTCTCCACACTGTCTCAGTCTGGGGCTCCACACCTCCAACGGCGCAAACAACCATGACAGCACCATCCAAAACACGCAGTGATCGTTCTACTTCAGCGGTGAAGTCAACATGTCCCGGGGTATCGATGATGTTGATCTGATGGTCCTTCCAGAAGCAGGTGGTGGCAGCGCTCGCAATGGTGATGCCGCGATCCTGTTCCTGTTCCAGGAAGTCCATCGTAGCTTCCCCGTTATCAACCTCTCCGATGCGATGGTTTTCACCAGTATAATAGAGGATGCGCTCAGTGGTGGTGGTCTTCCCCGCATCGATATGTGCCATTATTCCAATATTTCGTGTAGTCTTCTCGTTCATGTACGTATTCCTTCAAACAATCTGTGCAACATTACCATACATGTCCTTGATAATCAACGAGAAAGGCGAAGCAAGAGGATTCTCAGGGCATTGAAAACAGCAATGATGGTCACCCCGGTATCGGCAAATACAGCCAATGCCATGGATGCATAGCCCAAGGCTCCCAGGGTAAGCACGACTGCCTTTATCCCCAGGGCAAAGGCTATGTTTTGTCGAACAATACGAGAAGTCTTTCTGCTGATGGTGATCAACTCCACCAGCTTTGTAATATCCTCGCTGAGGATTACAATGTCAGCACTCTCCATCGCAGCATCACTTGCATTGCTGCCCATCGCGATCCCAACCCTGCTTGCTGCAAGACTGGGAGCATCATTCATGCCATCCCCGACATAGGCAATGTGCGGATGAGCCTGTTCCAGCAACAATAGCTGTTCCTGTTTTTCGTCAGGAAGCAGTTCTGCCTGGTATCCATCAAGGGCAAGCTCTTGTGCAATGCTCTGGGCGTGTTGCTTCTTGTCCCCTGAGAGCATAAGCAAGTGCCGAAAACCGTTCTTGCGCAGTGCACTGATGCTCTTTTTTGCCTCTGGGCGCAGGGTGTCCTGCAAAAAGAAGGTAGCCACATGCTGTGAGCACCATGCAAAATGAATCGTTCCTCCCTCATCGGTATCCTGGAGCAGTGGTATGGCTAGGGTGTTGAAGAGCTCTGCATTTCCAGCTGCAACCTTTTTCCCTTCTATCTCTCCGGTGATCCCCTTTCCTGCCAGTTCCACAACATTTTTTGCTTCCCATGTAGTTGCTATCTCATCAAATGCACGGGCAAGGGGGTGGTTGCTTTCTTTCTCCAGGGTTGCTGCAAGAGTCAGGATTTCCTCCTTGCCAAGCTCCGATTCCTTGGTAACCTGTACTTTCTTGAGAGAGAACTTGCCATGGGTCAATGTACCAGTCTTGTCGAAGACCATGGTCTCAGCTGTTGCGATCGCCTCCAGATAGTTTCCACCTTTTACCAAGATCCCCCTGGATGCACTCTTGCCGATTCCCGCGAAGTAGGAGAGGGGTACGCTGATAACCAGAGCACAGGGGCAGCTTACCACAAGGAACACCAGGGAGCGGTAGATCCAGGTCTCCCAGTTTCCGGTGAACAGAGAGGGGAGGATGGCAAGTCCCAGTGCAAAGAGTACTACAAATGGAGTATAGTAGCGGGCAAATGTGGTAATG
Source organism: Sphaerochaeta sp. (assembly GCA_050252715.1). Taxonomy (GTDB): domain Bacteria; phylum Spirochaetota; class Spirochaetia; order Sphaerochaetales; family Sphaerochaetaceae; genus Sphaerochaeta. Next base: position 3,946 of record JBFWKK010000069.1, read on the forward strand.
AACTGCTCAGTTTTTGCCTTTTTGGAAGAGGACTCTTCCACCAGGCGGAGTATCTTGCTGGCGGTGCTCTCAGCGAACACATGTGTGGTCTCAATCTCGATTGAGCCGCTCAAGTTCACACTTCCACTCAGTACAGCATCTCCAATTGACACCTGTCTTGGGAGGGATTCCCCGGTAAGGGACTGCATATCCAAGGTGGATGCGCCGCTCACGATGGTTCCATCCAGTGGGATTTTCTCCCCAGCGAGCACCCTGATCCTGCTGCCCACAGAGACCGCCTCACTGGCTACCATTTCGGTTTTCCCGTCCTGTACGATACGGCTCTGGTCACTCTTCAGATCCAGTACAGCCATCACTGCATTCCTGCTTTTTTGCACGGCACGGTCCTGGAAATACTCTCCAACCAAGTACAGCAACATGACCGCAGTGGCCTCTAAGGTATTTCCAATGGCAAGCGCTCCTATGGTGGCTATGCTCATGAGGAAGTTCTCATCGAAGATTTTTCCATGGATCAGGTTGCTTCCTGCCTTATACAGCACTGGGTATCCGGCCACTATATATCCAGGGAGGAAGAGCCAAGGTGTAGCAGTGAAGAAGGCCAGAGCAAAGAGGATGGAGGAGAGTGCAATGCGAAGGAGCATGAAGAGGGACCGGTGATTGGTTTTCCTTGGTGTTGAACTCACCTTTATGGCGGGTTCAACTTGCTTAGCGTGGGGTATGAGGGACTGGAAGAACGCCTCATCACGGTCTTCTTTGCTCTGTATATGTATCTGTCGTTTTGCATAGTCAACACGTGCCTGTTTGACTCCCTCCACCTTGTTCAATGTTTGTTCAAGGGTTGCTGCGCAGGCAGGGCAATCAAGATTTTCTACATTCCAAATACAGTGATCAGGCATAGGTGCTCCTTATATATCAATATATGAACATGTATTCATACATTAGTATGCAACCCTCCCTTTGTCAAGAGGTGAAAAAGAGGATGAGAAACCCTCACTTCTATGATAGAATTGTCTTACCTGCGAAGTGGCTGGGAGGTTCCTTCTTCGTATGGACTTTTTTTTGAGATAAGGAAGCCAAAACGGTTTCTGAAGGAGTAGCCATGTTGGAACAATTGAAAGAAGAGGTGTGTGAAGCGAACCTCTTATTGGAACACTATCACCTGATCACCTTTACCTGGGGTAATGTGTCTGCCGTTGACGATAACCGTGAACTGATGGTCATAAAACCATCCGGTGTCCCGTATGATCAACTTACCCCCGATACGATGGTGGTGGTCAATCTGGCAACGGGAGCGATAGTGGAGGGTACCTATAATCCTTCCTCAGATACCCCGACCCATCGTTACCTCTTTGGCCATTTCCCTGGAATCAATGCAGTGGTGCATACCCATAGCAGATGGGCAACAATCTTTGCCCAGGCAGGGCGGGGTATCCCCGCTCTTGGCACTACCCATGCAGACTACTTCTATGGTGAGATTCCCTGTACCAGGGAGATGCGCAATGAAGAGATAGAGAGAGCCTATGAAGAGGAGACCGGCAAGGTAATCGTTGAACGATTCACAGCTATAGATCCCCTTTCCATTCCAGCAGTTCTGGTACATAGCCATGGTCCGTTTACCTGGGGGGAAAGTGCCAAGAAAGCGGTGGAGAATGCTGTCGTTCTTGAGGAAGTTGCAAACATGGCGTACCATACCCAGCTTCTGGAGAGGCATCCCACCAGAACGATGGACCAGGTTCTACTGGACAAGCATTACCTGAGAAAACATGGAAAGAATGCCTACTATGGACAGAAAAACGGAGGATTGAAATGAATAACGTTGCAGAGGTTCGCCTGGGATTGGTAGCAGTAAGTCGCTCCTGTTTTCCTAGGTCCCTGAGTGAAAAAAGAAGAGACGCAGTAGCGCAGGCATACCAAGGATCGTTGTATACCTGCCCAGTTGCAGTTGAGAACGAAAGGGATATGCGTCTCGCTCTTGAGGATGTTGCCCAAAATAAGGTTAATGCCTTGGTGGTTTTCCTCGGGAACTTCGGCCCGGAGACCGCGGAGACCCTGCTTGCAAAGTACTTCGATGGTCCCGTGATGTATGTAGCTGCAGCAGAGGGGGATGGGGACCTCCATGACGGGAGGGGAGATGCCTTTTGCGGTATGCTCAACTGTTCCTACAATCTCTCGCTCCGTTCCCTGAAAGCTTACATTCCTGAGTATCCGGTCGGCAGCGCAAGGGAGGTTGCGACCATGATGGAGGAGTTCATTCCTGTTGCCCGAGCAGTAATCTCCCTCAAACAGCTGAAGATTATCTCATTCGGTCCAAGGCCACAGGATTTCATGGCATGCAATGCCCCCATCCAGGGATTGTTTGACCTAGGGGTGGAGATTGAAGAGAACAGTGAACTTGACCTGTTGGTTGCCTACAACAAGCACAAAGATGATGCACGCATCGATTCCTTGGTTGAGGAGATGGCCAAGGAGATCGGAAGCAGTCCCTATGAGGGAATCCTTCCACGGCTTGCCCAGTATGAGCTGACCTTGTTGGACTGGGCTGAGGAGCATCGTGGTGAGCGCTCTTTTGTTGCCTTCGCAAACAAGTGCTGGCCTGCCTTCCAGACTGAATTTGGCTTTGTTCCATGCTATGTGAACAGCCGTCTTACGGCAAAAGGAATCCCGGTCAGTTGCGAGGTGGATATCTATGGGGCACTCAGCGAATATCTGGGGATCTGTGTCAGTGAGAATCCGGTAACGCTTTTGGATATAAACAATACAGTGCCAGCCCAGATATACGAAAAGCATATCAGGGCAAAAAAGTCCTACCGCAACGATGAACTGTTCATGGGATTCCACTGTGGCAATACATCCTGTTCACTCTTGAAGAATCCGCATATGGGCTACCAGGTAATTATGAAGCGTGACCTGGAGCCCGAACTCTCAGAGCCTGATATCACCAGGGGTACGATGGAGGGTGATCTTATTGCTGGTCCGGTTACTGTATACCGCCTGCAGGCAGATTCACGGGGCATTCTCAGAGCCTATGTCGCCCAAGGTGAGGTTTTGGATGTACCGACTGAAAGTTTTGGGAGCATAGGGGTGATCGGTATCGAGGAGATGGCACGATTCTACCGCTATGTACTGATCAAGAAAGCGTATCCACACCATGCGGCAATAGCCTTCCGCCATGTGGGAAAGGCATTGTTCAATCTCTTCTCCTATTTGGGTATTGAGGATATTGCCTACAACCAGGGTCCTCAATTGCCCTATCCAGGGGAGAATCCTTTCAAACATTGATCGAGCGTTCCTATACAGAGAGAGCCCCTGGAAATCCAAGGGCTCTCTCTGTTTCTCTCAACCTTTTGTCCTAGGTCCACTCCTGGACAAGCGCAGAAATCTCGTCCATGTAGGTTGCATCACTGGTTTTCAGGGTGCCGAGCAGTTCTGCTTTTGCCATTGCATAGGAGAGTACCATCAGCGCCTCCTGACGGTCGCTCATTCTATCCAAGGTGACCGAAGAGTAGAATGGCTTTGTTTTACCACCATCCTTCCCCTCATAGTAACGGTATTGTTCCAGATTGTTGGATGCTTTCTTCCAATCCTTCTCCATGCTCTTCATCTCCTTGCTGCGCTTGGAGGCACTCCAGTCTCTTGCATACAACTCCTGGGCGAGCTTCAGATAGTGGCCGGGGTAGAAAAGGTGATTGGGAATGGTGTCCATGGCAATCCGCATATAGCTCACTGCCCACTCCTTGTTGCCAAAAGAGATGAATCCGCCGGGAAGTTCATCATAGAGACTTGAGAGGACATACCAGGTCTCACTCGAGTCGAGTGTTCCAAAGGTATTGACGATGGTAGTCAGATCCTCCAGCATGCCCTTTGCCTTCCCCAGTGCATTGAGTGGTCCCTTGGTCTGGCCCCATCTGCCAATATTGGAGCATTTCCAGAGGTACCCTTCAAAGGATGGGTGCGCCTCGATTGATTGCAAGGCAAACATTTCACCCTTCTCATAGATGGCAAACCTGCCATCCTTGTCCTCCTCGTCCAAGGCATCGCCGAGAGAGACCTGCACCCGTGCCAAGCGCCAGAGGATTTCTGCTCGCTGGCTGTTGGTTTCTGCTTGTTTCAGTTGTTCTTCCAACAATCTCTCAACCTGGGGGAATGCATCCATCTCATAGAGAGCATCAGCCTGCACGGTATCAATCCCCGCACTGAGGGATCCTGTGGCAAGGAGTGCCAACATCAGGGTCAATCCTAGAATCTTCTTCATGAAACCTCCTATGAAAACAGTCGTTTGATCAGGGAAAGCTTTCCCCGGTATGGGGCATAGCGGAGACGTACCTCGAGCCAGCGTTTGCTCTCCAGCACACTTTTCTTGTGACTGAATGTATCAAACCCCTCTTTTGCGTGGTAGCTGCCCATCCCGCTGGAGCCAACCCCTCCGAAGGGGAGATGGGAGTTGGAGAGGTGCATCACTGTGTCATTGATGCAACCCCCTCCATAGCTGACATTGCGTACCATATAATCTTGGTGTTCCTTGTTGTTGGTGAAGAGGTACAACGCCAAGGGGTGTTCACGAGCCTGGACGTAGCTGATTGCTTGGTCAAATGATTCATAGGTAAGGATGGGGAGAATGGGACCAAAGATCTCCTCGCTCATCAATGTACCGCTGAGTTCCACATCGGTTACCAGTGTAGGGGCAATTTTCAGTGTCTTTGGGTCTATTTGTCCCCCATAGGCAAGCTTTCCCTCTTCAAAGAGGGAGATCAGGCGGTTGAAGTGCCGTTCGTTGATGATGTGTGGCAGGTCGCTGGCATGCAGTGGATCGGAACCGAACATCGTGGTGATTGCCTTTTTCATCTCTTCAATAAGGGTGGAAGCAACAGAGCGTTCAACCAGGACATAGTCTGGGGCGATGCAGGTCTGTCCCGCATTGAGGCACTTGCCCCAGATGATTCTTCTTGCACATAGGGCAAGGTCACTGTCCTCTTCAACAATGGCAGGGCTCTTTCCTCCCAATTCCAGGGTCACCGGGGTCAGGTATTTGGCAGCAGCCTCCATAACCACACGCCCTACCGTAGGGCTTCCGGTGAAAAAGATATGGTCATAGCGATGGCTGAGCAACTCCTGGTTCATCTCGCTTCCACCTTGGAAAACGGTCACATAATTGCTTGGGTAGAGTTTTGCCAGCAGGGATTCCAACACTTTCGAGGTATGACTGCTGTAGCGCGATGGTTTGACAATAACACAGTTTCCCGCCGCCATGGCACTTACCAAGGGGGCAATGGAGAGCTGGAAGGGATAGTTCCAGGGACTCATGATCAACACCAATCCCAAAGGTATGGAGAGAGTATATGCTTTTGAAGGAAAGGAGAGCAGGGTGCCCCGTACACGGTGTTTCCTGGTCCACGAATCCAGATGTTTGATGTGGTTGTCTATTTCTGTATAGACCAACCCAAGTTCGGTGGCGAAGCCTTCAAAATCGCTCTTGCCCAAATCCTCAAAGAGCGCATCAAGAATTTGTTTCTCGCTCTCCTTGATCCCCTCCTTGAGGCGTTTGAGTTGACGCTTCCGCCAATCCACCGCTTGGGTTGTACCACTGCGGAAGAATGTTCGCATCTCACTGATGCAGAGTTGCACTTCATTCATTTGCATCCCCCACTTTTCCCCAGTATGACACCCACACGCTCCTTTGTCAAAATCAATGGCTAAAAACCTTTGATCATCGCCTCATCCAAATTACTGAGTATGGCCTTGGCAAGGCGAATGGAGCTCTGTACATCCTCCATGCTGCTCACCCCCCAATGCGTGTGTGCATACCTGACAGGGATACCGATGACGATTGTTGGAATACCCTGGCCACTGAGGTGGATTGCTGCGGAATTGGTTGCCCCACCATTTCTTACCCCAGCCTGTACAGGAATCTGTTCTTTCTCTGCCAAACTGAGTGCAAAACGCTGGAAACGTGGGTTTGTGATCATTTTTGAGTCGATGAACCGGAGCATGGGGCCCTTGCCGACTGTGGTCTGCTGTTGGTAGGCAGGGAGAAAGGTGTCATCTGCCGGGCTTCCCTCGAAGCAGATGGCTACATCCGGTTTTACCGTTCTTGCCGAAACCTGGGCTCCACGACATCCAACTTCCTCCTGGCTGGCGAATCCTGCAACAAGATTGACCTGTAGTTCCTCTCCATCCAATGCATCAAGTACATCGAGGATGGTTGAACACCCAAGACGGCAGTCAAATGCCTTGCCAAACAGCAACTTTGTCTCAGGATTATAGGAGCAAGTTGCTTCAGGAATGACCGGGCTTGCTACCTGTACACCCATCTCTATGGCGTGGGCTTTGCTTCTTGCCCCGATGTCTATGAACATGCTGCTGATATCGGGGACACTCTTGCGTTCAGCCTCGCTCTGGTAGTGTGGTGGTTTTGAACCGATAATTCCAGCAATGGTGGACCCATCACTCTTTTGGACGCGTACCAGATGGGCAGGGATATTGGTTGTTACCCAACCACCGATTGGGATGAACTCCAACATCCCGTCGTCTCTGATGCATTTTACCATGAAACCGACCTCGTCAGTGTGTGCATCGAGCAATACTGTTGGTCTTCCTGTCTGGTTTCCCTTTCTCTCGAGGTAGAGATTTCTCAGGGAATCTTCGCTGAAGGTGCCCAGAGAGGCTCCCTCGTCACGAATGACTTCCAACACTGCATCTTCAAATCCAGAGATGCCGTTTGCATCGCAGATTTTCTGTATTCTTTCAATGTTTTTCATGGTATCAGCTCCTTGTATTGTCCTATTATCCATAGTTTGCATCCATTGTACACCCACCAATTCTGCTCTCTTGACCAAGATTCACTGGTTTTCTACAATACAGCAGGCGATGGGGTTCGCCATCTCAATCTACCAAGAGAAAACCGCAGCCAACGTTCCTGCTGATAACTCCTGCAACCTGTTATAGGTCTGGAGGTGTGCCATGGCGCTAAGTCTTGCTGAGCTGATGATTCTCTGTCTTCTTGTAGAATACCTATTGCAACGTATCCATATTCCCCCCTTGATCGGCATGCTTGCCGTCGGAGCGGTGCTTGGTCCCCAGATTCTAGGGCTCCTCGACCCAGACTTGATTAGGATTGGCTCTGATCTGAGGATGATCGCTTTGATCGTCATCCTGCTCCGTGCGGGGTTGGAACTCTCACGTGAGAGCTTGCACAAGATTGGGGTGCAAGCAATCCTCCTTGCCTTTGTTCCCGCTCTCTTTGAGGCGGCTGTGGTGATCGCGCTTGGTCCTTCCCTGCTCTCCTTGAGCAGGGGGGAAAGTGTACTGTTGGCTTGTGTTCTGGCAGCGGTCTCCCCAGCGGTCGTGGTACCTATGATGGTTCAGCTCATCAAGGAGGGAAGGGGTGCCAAGAAGGCCATCCCGACCTTGGTATTGGCCGGTGCAAGCCTGGATGATGTAACGGTCATTGTAGCATACAGTATAGCTCTCTCACTCTACTTGGGGGAAACGGTAAACGTACATTGGATGCTTGCTTCCATTCCTCTCTCGCTTCTTACCGCCGTTGTTGTGGGATATCTTCTTGCTCGTCTCCTGATCAAGGTGTTTGCACGGTACAACCCCCGTGCCACCAAGCGTGCAATGGCGTTGCTTGGCATCGCTATCCTCCTGGTTCACCTGGGGGATCTGCTTGAGGCAAGACATATTCCCTTTGCTGCATTGCTTTCAGTCATGGCTATAGGATTTGTCATTCTGGAAAAACAGGAGCACATGGCGCATGAACTCTCAAGCAAGTTGGGAAAGATTTGGGTGTTCGCCCAGATTGTGCTCTTCTCCATGGTAGGAGCACAGGTGGACTTGCAAGCAGCAAAGAGTGCAGGCTTTGCTGCCGTCCTGCTGATACTCATTGCCCTGGTAGGACGTTCCTTGGGTACCTATCTCTGTACCTTGAAGGCTGGATTCACCGGAAAGGAGAAGGTGTTCATTGTTATCTCCTATCTCCCAAAGGCGACCGTCCAGGCTGCTATTGGATCTGCACCACTGGCAATGATGCTGCAACGGGGAATGGATCCCTATCCCGGTCAGATCATCTTGGCTGTTGCGGTTATGAGCATTCTCCTGACAGCCCCGCTGGGAGCATTTGCGATCAGTTTGGGTGGGAAACACCTGCTTAGTCAGGATGGTGTGGAGTATGCAAGTGCCTCAAAGGCACTTGAAGATAGCCTGGCGGAGTATGATTTTCTCAAGGAGTAGGACAGTATAAGGGAGCTGCAATCCAGATACTTGCGGGTGTGGGTACAAGGACAAGGATTGCAGCCCGGAAGAAGGGTACATCACATGGATGGCTGGTAGCGATTGGGAGATATGATGCTATCAGTTAACCACCCTGTATTTTCTTTGTATACCGTGTTCTAGCATAAGTCAAGAGTGAGTTCTGCCTTTCTCTTCAGACCCCTTTGCCAGAGGTCTCTATTCCATACTTGCAGTAAAGAAACAGAAAAAGGGAACCTACCAGACGGTAG
>JBFWKK010000070.1:0-12052 GCA_050252715.1 Sphaerochaeta sp.
GTGCCATTATCCAGATGCAATTCCTGCAACAAGGGTTTCGGAAGGCGAATACCTGAACTGTTTCCCCATTTCTGGATGGTTGTCTTCATATACTTCTCCATGTAAAAAATGTCCCATTGATATTGCTGATTCAATGCCAAGTCCTCCTGTACAAGTATGTACTCATGTATATACATCGTTAATACAATGGGAACATAAAGAAATCAGTTCAACATCACGGACTGAATATATACACCAATGCTCTCTAAGATTGGTTGCATGGCATTTCACTTCAGTGGAGGTATCAAGAAATACTAGGCATTGGTAGGATTTTCTGTAACTCCTCCTGTACACGGGGCAGGAGTTCTGGATTGAGGTCAGCCAATCTCTCTAGCTGCCAGTAAAGCTCCTTTTCTGCATCCCTATTAAGCAGAACAAGCATCTTTCTTCCATACCATACCGGACCAAGAGAGTGGTCAGCCATATGGGCGGTAGCCACTGCCTGACCGACTGATCGGCAGTAGAACTGAGAAGGTTTGTCTTCTACAGTACGAGCAAAAGCAGGCACCGCTCGACTTGCCTTCATTGCCTCTCCGGTCCTTGCATCTCCCTCACTCCATCTATGGCCTATCTCCAATGCTGAGATGATTACCTCTTGCTGTGGAACAGTAAGGTACTCCCCAAGATGCTCAGTGCAGAGAAGTGCCCACTTCATAAGGGAGCGATGGTCATCTGGAGAAAGCAAACCTCCCCTGTGCTCTGCTACAAACAACCTATTTCTCAATTGACGTGCCTCCATCATAGGCGGCAGCTAGCACTGACATAACACAGCTTGTAAAAGAGGTTTTATCCCAGATTTCCAAGTGATGCATGTAGTTCTGTTTCCGTATTTTTGTCACTTCCTTCCAAGGGACCGTCCTATCTTGATAGGGAAGAGCAATACTGAGAACCAATGGAGCAACTGATCTGCCTTTGAGATAGCGACCAGGAATCCAGAAATAGGCGAAGGTCAACCGCCCGATAAGAGAAATCTGGCTTTTACTGGTTTTCATCTGTATAGCGCCCAAGCATGAAATCTCTTTCATAATCTCTATGAAGAGGTTCTTAGCTTTTGGATATCCGCTGAAGAAGTCATCTATTTCCATGGTTCCAGCATACACCTTCACCCGATCATCTGTCGATTTTTGTTTCCCGTCGTAGGAGCCGATGCTACAATTCCATCAAGAGAGGCCAACAATGGAACACACCCCGATTATCCTGACTGAGAAGATTCCCATCGGAATAAGCTTGTGTGCGATGGGGGGACCTGTGCGCTACAACGGCAAGGGAATCGATGTACTGACTCCCCTTGGAAGAGAGAAGAACGACTTCGTATTCACTCCTGTCTGCCCTGAATGCCAGGCTGGCCTGGGGATCACCAGGGATCCGGTGCACCTTTCAGGAGGAACAGGAGAACAAGTCTGGACAGGAGAAGCGGAGGTGAAAAACCGCTCTGGAAGACTGGTTACCATGGAGATGAAGCAAGGTTCCTTGGAGTGCCTTGAGGTACTCAGACGCAGTGGAGCCACCGCATACATCTACATGGACGGAAGTCCTTCCTGTGGCGTGTACCGTACTACACTCAAGAATACCCGTCGTGGAAATCCCCCTGGGGTATTTGGCTCTCTCTTGCTGGATGAAGGCTTCTTTCTCATTCCTTCCAGTGACCTCCAGAGCCCGCTGAAATGGTGGGACTGGAGACGCAGACTCCTTGCCTTTCACTGGTTCAGTACCTATGAGCTCTCTTCCATGCAAGAACTCTATGAGGCTTGGTACCGTCTCAAGTTCATCTGTCAGGAGTTGGACAACACCTGGGCTCGGGATATGGGAAGAACCCTTGCAGGACTGAAAAAATCAGACTTTTCAGAGTTTGAACCACTGTTCAGAAAACAGGTTCTCGATTTACTGAGAAAACCTTCCACCACCGCGAAGATGACCAACAGCCTCTGGAAGCACTATTCCCACTACCGAAAAAGCAGAGGAAAAACGGTACAAGAGATAAACAGCCCTACCTTCAGGAGAAATGTCACCACCATCGCCAAGGAGTTGGTGAAGATGGAGCGAACAGCAGTTGAAGATGCGTTCCTCTTTGGAGCCAGTCCGGTAATCTACCGTGATATGCATCGCCTGAAGGCTTTGGAAGAGAAACGTGCTAGTGAGGAAGAAACTATTACTAGCTAACCATTAAAAAGGCTGCTACCATATCAAATATGGAAGGAACTTACTGGAATGGATTCCCACTGTTACAGCTGGGGTCTAGAAAGCGTGAATTCAATCAATATACAGAAGTACAACGAGCGTCTGTTGTCTATTATTGGCTGTTCACCAGGAAAGGGTTCCGTGATATCGATTCCATCTGTCTTAACCTAGATGGACAGGTTTCCCATGGATATCAATCCATGGGAATTGCACACTATCTTGGGTTATATGAGCCTCATCATGGATTCTATTTTCGTTGCCCAGTAGAACAAGCACTAAACAGTCTCGGATCTATCCGACATATTGATCCGGCACTTGCCCTAATCTACTGCTATCTTCGAGATTATTTACAAGCTGAATTGCCTGACTCAATAGTCAAAGAAAGTGATCCCGACTACAGAACAGAAAAAGTGGAAGCAACATATTGGATCAAGAAAACAATGTTTGCAGATAAAGTCCCAGAATCAATTGACGGGAGATTGCTTTCTATGTTGAACGTCAATTCTAAAAATCACACTGTTAGAATTGAAAGAAAGCGATATCATTACAGCAATGGGGCGTTGAAGGAGACTGTTAAATGTCTCTATGACTTTACATGCCAAGTTTGTCATGAACGAATTTATAGACCTGGATGGGTTCAAACGCTCCCTCGCATAGATCAATGGTCCTATTTGAGTGCAGATGCACACCATATTATTCCATTGAGCAAGGAAGGCCCTGATAGTCTCACGAATCTACTCTGTTTATGCCCTTCATGCCACAGGAAATTCCACACGAATGAATTTCAGCTCTTACGACATAATGAAAAAATCGGATGTGAAGATGTAGTACTTCATAAACAATGGGCAATACAGGAAAAACACCCAATAACAGTTGTTTAACGCAATGTAAAACTGTTTCTATTTGATCCGTTTCACCTAAAAGATCGGGGCTGGAATCTCTCCAGCCCCTCTTTTATCATGCTCTTGCCCCGTAGGGATCATCCATATCAACATCCTTGATGGAGATACCCAAGGCCTTGGCAACACCCTCCCCATAGGCAGGGTCTGCAAGATAGCAGTGCCTGATATGCCGTTTTTGCACCAACAGGGTGGTCCCTTGCATGTTTCGTGCGGTATTCTCAAACAACCGTTGCTTTTCATCATCCTTCATGATGGAGAACAACATTCCAACTTGCTCATAATAGTTATCATCATCTTCCCTGAAGTCATAATGATCGACAGGACCATCTCCATCGTAAGGAGGCTCTGTGAGCTTGTTCTGGTCCTTCCACATACCATATGAATTGGGGTTGTAGTGGACACTGCCACCAAAGTTGCCATCACTTCTCATGAACCCATCACGGTGGAAGTGGTTGGTATCCACCTTGCTCCTGTTTACTGGAATTTGATAGTAGTTCACCCCAAGGCGATACCGCTGTGCATCCCCGTAGCTGAACAGTCTGCCCTGCAGCATTCTATCTGGTGAGTATCCAATACCAGGAACCTTGTTTGCCGGGTTGAATGCAGCCTGCTCAACATCCTGGAAGTAGTTGTCCGGGTTGCGATTCAGCTCAACCACTCCAACCTCATGCAGTGGATACTCATCATGGAACCAGACCTTGGTAAGATCAAAGGGATTATCTGGATGCTTCCTTGCCTGTTCCTCAGTCATGATCTGTACATACATCGTCCATTTGGGGAAGTCTCCCTTCTCGATTGACTCAAACAAGTCTTTCTGGTGACTCTCTCGGTCGTTTGCTACAATTTCTGCTGCTTCTTGGTCGGTGAGGTTCTCAATTCCCTGCTGAGTCTTCAATGTGAACTTGACCCAAACTCTCTCATTTTCTGCATTGATGAATGAGTAGGTATGAGAACCATAGCCGTTCATATGGCGGTAGCTCTTCGGAATTCCCCTGTCTCCCATCGTAATCGTTACCTGATGAAGAGCCTCGGGAAGAGAAGACCAGAAATCCCAATTGTTCTGTGCTGAACGCATATTGGTTCTTGGGTCACGCTTTACCGCATGATTGAGGTCGGGAAACAACATGGGGTCGCGGAAGAAGAACACCGGCGTGTTGTTGCCAACCAAATCCCAGTTTCCTTCCTCAGTGTAGAACTTCATGGCAAATCCACGAATATCACGTTCTGCATCTGCAGCACCTCGTTCTCCTGCAACAGTGGAGAAGCGAATGAACATGTCGGTTTTCTTCCCAACCTCCGAGAAAATGCTTGCCTTGGTCCATTTGGTAATGTCCTTGGTGACCGTGAACGTACCAAAGGCACCACTTCCCTTTGCATGCATTCGGCGCTCTGGGATAACTTCCCTGTCAAAATGAGCCATCTTTTCTAGATACCAAGTATCCTGCAAGGTAACCGGACCACGTTTTCCTGCAGTCTGAATATTCTCATTCTGAGCTATCGGCCTACCATTGATTGACGTCAACGGCTTTTTCGGGGTGTCATCTCTTCCATCTCGCTCTGCCATTGTTGGCCTCCTTAAAAAAGTCTACTCACCACTAGTATAAGGGCTGGATAATTCACATGTAAGAAAGAAAATATATACTCGATTTGTCCTATAATTACGTGGTTTTTAACTATGAATACAAGAGGAAACATATCGCAGTAAGCGACGAATCTATGCTCATTTTATCATATCTGTGTTACAATCTACATAAGGAGCAATGTAGTGACAACACGCTATGAAAGGGCATTGGGATCCCTGCTTGGAAGTTTTATCGGGGACGCTCTTGGTGCGCAAACTGAGTTCAAGCGAGAGAAGCAAGTCCGTCAATCCTACCCAGACGGTATCAGGGATATGGACGTATGCCCTCGCTATGTTGGGCAATCAGGAGAGGTTACCGATGACAGTGAGATGGCCATCATGATGCTGCAAAGCATCCTTGAACATGGTCGCTATCAGAAGGATGCCGTAAGAAAAGCCTACCTTCGATGGAGAGACTCCGGTCCCTTGGATATCGGAGTCACCATCTATGGAGCGCTGGAGGGAACCTATAATCCACAAAGCCAGGCAAACGGTGCCCTAATGCGACTCACTCCCCTGGGGATTCTGGGAAGCAACTATGCAACCAAGACACTGATGCATCTTGCTGACGAGGATTGTTCTATCACGCATATGCATCCAGTTTGCAGGGATTGCAACCGCCTGTATGCCTTTGCACTATCCTTGGCTATCAGTAAGGGCTGGGACGCCCAAGAGATCTACACGTATCTGCTACAGTCATCTCCTTCACTGATAACGGAGCCATCAGTGTTGAACGCGCTTACCCAAGCAGCATACGAACCTCCCAACGACATAGATGGGCCCTACAAAGGGTGGGTATTGGTTGCATTCCAACTCGCGTTCTATACCTTGTTGCATCAGGAATCATTCGAGCAAGGAATGATCGATGTCATCATGCGTGCAGGGGATGCCGATACAAATGCCGCTATCTATGGAGCATTGGCAGGAGCGATTGCCACCAGGGAAACCATGCCTAAGCGTTGGATCTCTGCCCTGAAGATATCGAATTGCCTGCAAGGCTTGATAGATCACCCGCATAAGCGGATGGAGAGACTTGCTGAGGAGTGGGTCGAAGCCATCCTCAATCTCCCTGTGGTACAGAAACTTTCCTGAGTATTGCATTAATCCAATACTCCTCTGCCCTACCCGGGCGGAGGTCCCGGGTCTCAACCAGCTCTTCAAGGGAGAACCATGGCAGATCATCAACAAACTGCTTGAATGTTTCGGTGGTAAAACAGGTGAAGTGCCTTCCCCCTCTCTGAAAGTCTTCTGGTTGCAACTTGAAGGAACAGTAGAGCACACCCTGTTCTTTCAATGCAACGGCCATTCTTTCAAAGACAAGAGGCAGTTCATCCATTGGCACATGCAGCAGTGAAGCGCAGGCCCAAATGCCATCGAAAGTGTCCTCATAATCCATGTCCTGGAAGGAGAGATTACGGACAGGGAGCCCTGTCAGTTCACAGGCAGCCTGGACCATCGATTCACTCAAATCGAAGGCTTCTACCGAGTAACCCTTTGAGAGGAAATATCGGGCATCCCTTCCACTACCACACCCCGCATCAAGAATACGTCCACCAGAGGGGATGTGGGGGAGAAACAGATCATAGTGAAATGACATGTCTACATCTAACGTGGTAGAGAGATAGTGCTTTGCATGTTGGTCATAGTAGAGTGAAGAATCAATCACGGACCAATCCTCCCATATCCTGATAGTACTCACTGAGATGTTTTTTCATCAGTTCTACAATAGCCGTTAGTTCCTTTTGGGACAACTGGCTGAAGAGGATTGGATTGAAGCCAATGAGAGAAAGTTCTCGGACGTACATGACAAAACGCTTTCTCTCGAACTTTTCGAAGGGGTTTGCCAGCATGTTCCTCTTCAACGCTGTGGTGTCATCCAAGAATGCTTTTGAATACAAGCAGTTTGGGCGGTCGACGGGGAGACCGACCATGATGCGCTTCCTATAAAACCCTCGGTAGTCATCAAGAACCAATTGCAAGGAAGCTTCCCCCTGGCGATTGCAATGCTTGATGAGTGCAAGCAAGAAGACCATCTTGAATGAGAACGTATAGTTCTTCTCCTCAAGAAATTCCAGAAAGTCCTCCTTCAACGTTGCTTCCGAGTGAGTTTTCAATTGCTTGAGATCCCGTATGTCTGCCAAAGTATCAGGGTGGAAATAGTGCACACTCCTGGAACCCAGAGGGATTATGAGATCGGCATGGACACTGCCTTGTTTTACCCATTTGCGTAGCGTGCTGGTTCCAACATACAACTCTCGTGCGGCTTGCTCTTCGTCAAGATATCCTTCATAGGTACGTTCAAAGGTAGTAATATCGACGGGAATCAAAGAACGTACTGTCTCGCTGAGCCCGAGAACCTCAACCATATCTCCGCTATGATACGTCCTATCCAAGAATCCGAAGGGCACGTAGGATGATACCCCAAAAAGGGAATGGACAGACCAAGGTCTCGCCAGTGCTCCATACTGATCTACCACATCGATGACAAACAGTTCTCTCTTGGTGTCACTTCGGCGTAGCCCCCTTCCCAGTTGCTGCTGATACAACACCTTTGAGATTGTTGGACGAGCCATGACCAATACACTGATCTCTGGGACATCCCAGCCTTCATTAAGTAAGTTGCAACTGCAGAGAAACTGTATCTCACCGTTTCGAAATTTCTCAATACAGGAATCAATATCCCGTGTCTTTCCACTGACAGCCTTTGCAGAGAGTCCTGCCTCATTGAGAAGGTTTGCCATCTCATGGGAATGAGAAATGTTCACACAAAAAATCAAACCTTTCTGCTCCCTGGAAAAGTAGGTCTTCAATACATCAACAATGAGATGATTCCTTGAGTCCACGCGAAGTGTTCTTTCCAGATCTGCATTCACAAAATCATGACCGTTGAACCGTACTTCCGTCAAATCCAAGTTGGATTGTATTCGGTACGCTCTCACCTTGGCGATAAGGTTCTTTTCCATCGCCTCAGCAAGATCCATGGGTGTACGATATTTCCCAAATACTGATTCAAGTCTTTTGTTATCCAATCTGTCAGGGGTGGCTGTCAGACCGATAAGAAAATCAGGGGTAAAATACTGCAAGCTTCTCCTCATAACAGGAGCAACTGCATGATGCGCCTCATCAACAACCAGGTAAGAAAAATAGGAGGGATCCAGCGTCCCACAAAGGCTCCAAAGTTTCTGATAGGTCCCAATTACAATCTGATTCCCTGTATCACCCACCTGTATGTCACTCTTACTGAGAGCACTCCTCATACGGTCTCTCCAGTCGTTGGCTACGCGTATTGTAGGACCAACAATGAGTACGCGAGCATCGGGGTGTATCGTCAGATACCGTAGAATATCCTCCTCTACTATCTTCGACTTGCCGGTTGCGGTAGGAAAGACCTGTAATACAGCAGAGGTGCCCATCTGCTCTCCACGGAGCTTCCCTATCTCTTCCAATGCAGTTTTCTGATGTTCATACAAGGTAAAGGATCGGTCAAAATACAACCCAGATTTTCTAAATGCTCGTCGGTCACCAAAAAACTGCCGTATCTGGTCATCGATAATCTTCGGATAATGACAATCCAGTGAAGTAAAACGATATACAGGGATACCCAAATAGGTACAGATATTCTGTTTTTCCAGTTGTTTGCGATATCTCTCCTTGCCAATAAGGCCTGGATGGTGGAACGATACCCCATTCTCTTCCACTGCAATCATGCTTCCATCAAGATACTCAACCACATAATCCACAAAGTATGTTGAACCAGAGAGTGAGGGTACGGGATATTCACGTTGCAAGAACTGCAATGCATCAGGACCGTAGACTTCACAGAACCGTTGTTCAAAGAAGTATTCCAGGGCGGAGGCATCAGAGACAGTCTGGCCACGATCCTGGCCATAGGTATATTGGAAAGGAATCTCCAGGTCCTTCTTGAGAAAAACGGGTATGAGATCGATCGCATCCTCTGCAAGGAATCGATAGACAGGTCTCTTTTGATGCATGATCCGATTTTGGAACGTAGTATACTCCCGATAGTCAAAAAGGGAATCCATGGCAGAGGTACCCTGCAAGTAATCCAAGACAATCTGAGAAGTAGGAGTAGTGAACCAGATAGAATAATTTGACGCGTCATAGTGGCACGTCTCTTGCTCCTCGGCAAAGAGTGTTCCAAGCAGTGTGGCAAGTGCAGATTCCATGACTGCAATCCTAGCCTTCATCTCTGCACAGCGCAACAGATAATGCATGCAGAAGTCATTTCTCCTGCCATAAAGAAACACTGCCCGCCTCCTATCAGGAAGCGGGCAGGAGAGTTGTTATGCGTTCATTACAACTTAGAGCAGTTCCTTGGCAGCCTTGTAGACTGCATCACTGGTAATGCCGAAAAGTTTGTACAAATCACCGGCAGGTGCCGACTCACCAAAAGAGTGCATGCCGATAATCTTGCCATCAAGTCCAACGTACTTGTACCAGTAGTCAACCCAGGCAGCTTCAACAGCAACCCTGGCCTTCACTGCATAGGGAAGTACCTTTTCCTTGTATGCTTCGTCCTGCATCTCAAATACCTCAGGAGAGGGCATGGAAACAACTCGAACGGCAACATTCTCCTCAGCCAGCTTCTTGGCAGCACTGACTGCCAGCTCAACCTCACTGCCGGTACCGATCAAGATAACCTCAGGAGTAGCTTTCGACTCATAGAGTACGTAGGCACCTTTGGCAATCTGGGAGAGTTGTTCTGCACTCCGTTGTTGTGGGGCAAGCCCCTGACGGCTGAGAAGGAGCGCAGACGGACCATCAGTACGCTTGACTGCACTCTTCCATGCAACACCGGTCTCCACTGCATCACAGGGTCTCCAGGTGACCATATTCGGAGTCATGCGAAGGTTTGCAATCTGTTCAACCGGCTGGTGGGTAGGACCATCCTCTCCCAGACCGATGGAGTCATGGGTGAATACGTAGACGTTTCTAATTCCCATCAAAGCTGCCATGCGCAGTGCGTTTCTAGCATACTCCATGAACATAAGGAACGTAGCCCCAAAGGAGAGGAATCCGCCATGGAGTGCAACGCCGTTGAGGATTGCAGCCATACCGAACTCGCGAACACCAAAATGGAGGTAATTACCCGTTCCTGTCTTGGGATCAAAAGCCTCTGAACCCTTCCATTCTGTCAGGTTGGAAGGAGCAAGGTCTGCCGACCCTCCAAAAAGCTCCGAGAACAGGGAACCCAGTACATCCAAGGCCATCTGGCTTGCCTTTCTGCTGGCAACCTTGACCTTTTCATCCTGCCAGCTCTGGATAGCCTTGTCGAACACAGCTTCCCAGTCATTGGGGAACTGTCCAGCGAGTCTTCTTTCGAGCTCAGCAGCCTCACGAGGATATTCCTTCTTGTATGCGGCAAAAAGGTCATTCCATGCACCCTCAAGTGTGGCGCCCCGTTCGCTCTGGTCCCATGCCTGGTAAATATCCTCAGGAATAAAGAATGGTTCATCATACTCCCACCCAAGCTGCTCTCTGGTGCGTACCACTTCATCCTCACCGAGTGCTGCACCATGGCAAGACTCTGTGCCTTGCTTGTTGGGTGAACCATAGCCGATGGTGGTCTTGCACATAATCAATGACGGCTTGGATTTTTCACCTCTTGCAGCTGAGATAGCCTTAGAAACGGCATCAGAATCGTGACCATTCACATTCCTGATAACCTGCCAACCGTAGGCTTCAAAGCGCTTGGCAGTATCATCGGTAAGCCAATCCCCCACCTTTCCATCAATGGAAATACCATTGTCGTCGTAAAAAGCTATCAACTTGCCGAGTTTCCAAGTTCCAGCCAAGGATGCCACCTCATGGCTGATACCTTCCATCATGCATCCGTCGCCAAGGAAGGTGTAGGTGAAGTGGTCTACAACCGGATAGCCATCTTTGTTGAACTTGGCAGCGAGGTTTTTCTCTGCGAGAGCCATACCAACAGCATTGGCAATACCCTGGCCAAGCGGACCGGTGGTGGTCTCCACTCCAGGGGTAAGCTTATATTCAGGGTGGCCAGCTGTGCGTGAGTGAAGCTGCCTGAACTGCTTCAAGTCCTCAATACCAAGGTCATAGCCACTAAGGTGCAACAGGGAGTAGAGCAACATGGAAGCATGCCCATTGGATAGCACAAATCGATCACGATTTGCCCACTGTGGGTTCTTCGGGTTATGTGCCATCGTCTTGCGCCACAAGACCTCGGCGATATCTGCCATACCCATTGGGGCACCTGGGTGTCCTGAGTTCGCTTTCTGCACTCCATCCATGCTCAATATGCGGATTGCATCTGCAAGTTTATTTGTCTTCATCCATCCCTCCAATTGCTTGTTGTACTCTGTAATAATGACAGAAACACCCCGGATCCAAAAGAAACCGGGGTGTGATCCGTACTGACAAGATACCGCAGTAATGAAAAATAGTCAAAACCGTCGGTACCGTCTACAAGGCATAGGAGAGAATAAGCGCTACTCGTTTGAAAGCGGAATCTCCCTTGGTAATAACACGACTTGTCTCATCCTTTGAGTAGTTGGTGAACTGAATTGCAGTCAAGAGAGAAAGGTCTTCAGTAAATTGGGTGTTGGCAATGACACTCAAGTCCCCGACCATGTCAGTGGCATCATCAAACAGGTTATAGGCATAGGTTTCCAGTTGCAATCCTACCAAATTCACCATCAAGGGCATCTGGTAACCGAGGATATACTCACCTTTATAGTTGAATCCATTGATCATGGCTCCCCCATTCTCATACTCCCAAGCTTGCTCAGATGAAGCATTGCTGAAACCTTTGTAGTTCAACTCATGGTAGCTACGCATCACCACGCTCATCCAATCTCCGCTGAAGATGGCACCAGTGTCAAACTGGAAGGCAGCTCCTACCCTACCCATGTAATAAAGGCCATTCAAACTGTCGGAAGTGAGAGGGGCTCCTACAATAGTACCCAGCTTCAATCCCTCGAGATCCATTAGATCGAAATCCCAACCGGTTCCCAGGCCTCCACCCAAGCTTATCTCAGCTACGGCAATGGGGGTAAGAACTGCATCGAGGGTCACCGTCCCAGCAATGGGAGAGAGCCCCAGGTTTGCTTTCACCTTCACATTGTTACCACTGAACAGGGGACCTTCCCCTTCCAGTACGGGAATCTTTGCCTGATAGGCTGCATCAAGCTTTGCCTCGACTCCAGTCCCATACGCACCGGTCAATTTCAGCGTTCCGCTGGTAGTGGTCGTGGCAAACAAGAGACCAGTTGCCAGAAGCACAACCAAGAGAGAAATCAATCGTCTTACACTCTGTTGTTTCACAGTA
>JBFWKK010000071.1:0-11878 GCA_050252715.1 Sphaerochaeta sp.
CTATGTAATAGAAGCAATATAGAAAGAAATTACATTTTTCCCGTTATACCTGCTGGTATGGATTCAAGTAACTATGCCGCAATCCAAATGTTTTGCTGCATAGAGCCCCACAAGCATATAACAACTGGTAAGAATGAAGACCAGAGGAAAGCCTAGGTAGGGGAGTAAGAGACCTGCAAGCATAGGATAGAGAATATTCATCAAAGCACCAGCACCACCAATTCCAGTATAGATTGGTCGGTTCTCATCTGTGGAAATCTCTAGAAGAATTCCTACCGTAAGGATGTGATAGAGTGCGCTGGTGGCTCCTCCAAGCAGGAATGCGAGCGGATAGAGGGAAGGGATTGCTATCAGCAACAGGGCTACGAGCGGGGTGAATGCACCGAGGAAGATGAAGAAATAGAGCAGGGGACGATAGCGTTGCCCCTTGCTGAACAGGTTCGCCAAGATGGTTGCAATCAAGGATCCTGAAAGCTGGAACAACAGGAAGGTTCCTGTTCTCCCCCCGTCCATTCCATAGTGTTGATTTGCCAGTACCACTAAAAAGGGTAGGGTAGAGAGAATGACACCTGAGGTGTTAACCAATAACAGGTAGAGCCTAACATTACGGTCCCCCTTGATGGCTTCGGCAAACATGCCAAGTTTATCAGCAAGACTTTGGCTCTTCCTCTCTGGAGGTTCTCCCTCCTTAAGCATCCAGAAGCCACTGGTTGCAAAGAGTAGCAACAGGCTTGCCATAAGGAACAGAAGGCTGTAGCTGTCTGGGTAGGAGAGGTAGGATAGAACAATCTTTACGACAACTGAACTGATAATCAAGCCAATACTGCTGATCAGTTGTTTCTGGGTAAGCAGCTTCTTTCTCAGAGGTTTTTCAATGGTGCTCCCAAGGATATCAGTGTATGCGATGTTTGCCCATGCCCCGCTGAAGGAGAACACGGTTATCAAGAAGAGGATAAGCCAAATCTTCCAGGTAGCAGGCTCTCCAAGGTTGTGCAAGAATATTCCCAGGCTTGCAAGCGCTGCAACCCTGAAGTAGATACCCACCAAGAGAGCCGGTTTCTTATGCTTGAATCCCATGATGAAAGTCGCAAACAATAACTGCATGAAGCTGGCAAATCCCACCATGATTGCGGTAAGCAACCCGAGGTGGAACGTGGTAGCTCCACTCTCGGTGAGCATGGCAGGAGCAACGGTATTTACGTCTATGAAGCTCATGGTCAGCGAGAGGAACAGGGCATGGATCATGAAAGAACGATAGTTGGTGATGCGCATCAAAAACCTCCTCCTTACGTTGAATATAGCAACGTACCTCGGCTTTGGGTATCAAAATAATGAAGGAGGATTAAAGGTCAATCATGAAAAATACGATGAGAGGCTTGTAATACTTCCTCGGTTGCGGCATTGATTTTGGTGTACACCTCTTGATTGATTCTCTCATACAGTACCACGTTTGCCTTATTAGGTTTGAAATTATCTCGAATTCTCACCATATGTTCGATAGCAGAAGACCTATCAGGATACACTCCCAAGGCGAGGGCAGTACAGATGGCCGCCCCCATACTGGCCGACTCATTTACCTCGTTCCGATGAGCCGGCACTCCAAATACATCGGCAAAGATCTGCATGAAAAGATCTCCATTGGACCCACCACCACTTACAATGAGATGATCTATTTTCTTGCCCATCTCATCGCACATCGCCTTTGCATTGTTCTTCATGGTCATTGCGATGCCTTCAAGTACGGAGCGAAACATATGCGGTCCCTTGTGTGAACCGTTGAACCCAATCATGATGCCTCGCTCCCATTGATGGGTGGGACGGGCAAGCCAGTGCAAGATAGTGTATAGTCCATCACATCCAGCAGGAACATCTTTTCCCAGTACATTCAAATATGCTTCCGGCGAAAGATTGTGGCCTTTTGCTTGTTCTTCCAAGCCAGAACCCATGAGGTCCTTGATCCAGGTAACGGTAGCCATCCCCCTACGAATCCCATTGCTCTCATAGAGAAATTCACCCGGTACAGCCCCAGGATTACTCCAATAGAACTCTGCATTTTCTTGGTATGTATCTCCTACCATCATGCTTGTGATGTATGTGCCTAGTGACACCAAGACGGTTCCAGAATCAGTCAAACCTGCACCTAGGCCTTCTACGGCTTTATCATTTGCAGTAGAAACAACGGGGATTCCTGCAGGAAGCCCGGTAGCTTTACTCGCTTGTTCTGTTACATAGCCCAGGACGGTAGCCGGGTCTACCAACTCAAAGAGCATGGACCGTGGTGTGGTATAGGAATCGAAGAGTTCACCATCCGGGTACCACTGTAATGTCTCCGGGTCGATAGGCCAGGGACCCACGTAGTTTGATCGAGTATCCTTGGTCTCTCCTGTCAGTCGATGGGTCAGATACCCTGTAGCGGTGGTAACATACCTCACCTCAGCATCCTCATGTTCATAGGGATAGGAGAGACGGATATCCATCCAGCTTTGCACCGGGGAAGCCAAATTTCCATCTTCCTTGAGGAGGGCACGACAGCAACGGATGGACCCCAAGCCGATGCCGATAATATCCTCTATGTTGCCTTGAAACGAACTAAGCATTCCTTTGCAAGCCTGTTGCAAAGTGTCCCACAGATCATCATCAGGGTGTTCAGCTCTTGAGTCTCCATACAGATGGATTTCCTTGAGCGGCACAGTATCTGAGCAAATCTCTCGGCCGAGGGTGTCAAATAGTGCCACTTTGGTGCTCTGTGTACCACCATCGATTGCTACAATATACTTCTGTTTCATGGTTACTTCTTTATCTCTATGATTCCTATGATTTAGCGTATCAGGAATCCTCCATCAATAGTCAATACAGTTCCGTTCACATAGTTGGAAGCATCGCTGGACAGATACACGCAAGAACCCATCAAGTCGGTTGCTGTACCCCAACGATTTGCAGGAATATGAGATACAATTCCCTCATTCCGTTTCTGGTCGCTGCGGGTTTTCTCTGTCAACTTGGTTGCAAAGTACCCAGGGGCTATGGCATTGACCTGGATATTGAATTCTGCAAGCTCATCACTCATCGCCTTCGTCAATCCAACAATACCATGTTTTGATGCAGCATATGCTGGTGACCATCGCCCGCCGAGAAAAGCGTACAGCGATGCAATGTTGATGATTTTCCCACTTCTCTGTTTGAGCATGTGGGGGCTGGCTTCGTGTATCATCTCAAAGGCAGCGGTCAGGTTCACTGCAATCATCTTGTCCCAATCACTTCGATTGAATTCAGTAACAT
Source organism: Sphaerochaeta sp. (assembly GCA_050252715.1). Lineage (GTDB taxonomy): Bacteria > Spirochaetota > Spirochaetia > Sphaerochaetales > Sphaerochaetaceae > Sphaerochaeta. The sequence continues at coordinate 3,280 of JBFWKK010000071.1, forward strand.
TCTCTTTGTTTATGCTGATACCTGCACAGTTGACCAGGATGTCAACGCTTCCCCAAGTATCGAGGCACGCATCTACGACACGTTTGCATTCACCCTCTTCGGTGATGTTGCTGTGGATATAGTGATACTCAACTCCACAATCTTCAACCCACTCTCTTGTCTGACCATCATCTTCCAAGATGCTCGCTACCATGACATTTGCTCCAGCCTTTGCCAATGCTACGGAGAACGGTTGCCCCAAACCGCTGTTCCCGCCGGTAACAATGGCGTTTTTCCCTTTCAAGGAAAAGAAGTCCATGGTGAAGTCAGGTATATTCATTCGCTCTCTCCTCTGTATTGATCGTGAATTGTTCCCTCATTTTCTAAGGCAATCCGTTGTAACAGCTTTTCTATAAAAATCTTTGCATCACCAACAACTACAACATCCGATATGCTGCAGATCGGCGCGTCTGAGTGGGTGTTCACTGAAAGTATCGTCTCTACATTACGTAATCCTTCCACATGTTGGATTGCCCCATCAATACCGATGGCAATATACAGTCTCGGGTTGACTATCTTCCCTGATTGTCCTACCTGGATGGTACGGTTGGCAATCCCTTGGTCAACAAGTTTCCGGCTTACAGAAACTTCGCCCCCCAAGGCTTTTGCCAGTGTTTCCAGGAGTGGATATGCTCTCTTTGCACCACCACCTCCGGAAACAAGCACTTTGCTGTCACGAATATCATAGGAAACAGGGCGTTGCTTTCTTTTCACACAGGTTAGGGACGATGGAGATTGTAGTTTCTTGGTATAGTTCTGGATTACGGTGTTCACTCCTGATTTTTGTTCCCAGGTAAATATTCCAGGTTTGATGCTCAGGATAATGGGAGGGCTACTTGTTATTGCAATACCGGAGAGAATATTCCCAGAGTAGGCTGTGCGTACAAACTCCAAGGCGTCATCACGTGTCTTCACATCATTTATTTCAGCGACCAATCCAACCTGTAACCGCTTTGCCAGTCGTGGTGCAACCATTCGTCCGATCCATGTACCAGGGATAAGGATGGCATCAAACGCATAGGTCGAGTGGAGATCCATAATGATTGCACAGATATATCGTGCATCTTCACAGATATTCCCCTCATCCTGGACTAGGATGATCCTCTCAAAGCCTTTTGGCAAGTTCTCTTGGTCAGGAGAGAAGGCAAGCAGCCAAGACTCATGCTTCTTCCCATCATAGATTCTATTGCTCACCTCAAGGAGATCATTGCTACACTTGGAAAGTCCAGTGTCTCCAAGAATCAGGGTACGCTTCATGCTATACAAACCCCTTTTCCTTTAGGTAGGAGAACACAAATTCAATTCCCTCATCATCTGCCTCCACCACCGTCTTTTCCCGTATGCGACTATTCGCTTCGTAGGTATGTACCACCTTGGTCAGGGAACCCTCCAAGCCGATATGTGTGGAATCTATTCCAAGTTCTTTGTTGGTGAGGATAGTAAGCTTGTCTGAGACGTCTTTCTGCAGATCTGCATAAGACGGATAGGGAAGTTTACAGGTGCTGCTCCTAGCAAGACTCAGTACTCCAGGAAGTTGCATGGACCAGGTGGTTGTTTCCTTCTCACCCTCAATGGAGAACACTGCATCTGTGCGAGAAGTCCTCCCAACATCAATATCGGTGATATCCAACATGTGATCAAAACCGAGCATCTGGGCAATCTGCCCGGGGATTTGGGATGTTGCTCCATCAAGCGATCGGCTTCCACTGAGAATTACATCAAACTCTTGGCTCTTGAGATAGGTGCCCAGCACCTCACTGGTTGCATAGGTGTCGCTCCCTGCAAAAAGAGGGTCAGAGATGAGCGTTCCCCTGTCCACAGGAAGCCTGAGAAGGTCATGCATGTGTGGTACTACAGAGGATGGAGCCATGGAGACTACATGGATCAAGGACTCAGGATGCTGCTCCTTCAGCTTGAAAGCGAAGGAGAGTGCACACTCATCATCTGGATTCAACACCATCCTGGTGTGTTCTCGTACCATGGCACTTGCATGATAATCATAGGTGAACCCAGTTATATCTGGAACGAATTTTACTAAGCAAATGATGTTCATAGGGACACCACTTTATTGGTACTTCTTACCTTCTTCCTGGGGGAAGATGGTACCAAAGTTCATGATGCCGTTCGGATCAAACGCTTCTTTCAGTTTCTCCAGCATGTAGTATGCGGAGCCATGTTCCATCTTGGTCCATTCATTACGGAACTTTCCAATTCCATGGTGGTGGCACATTGACCCCCCAAGTTTGAGGGTTTCCTCCACGATGATCCGTTGTAATGGGTGGTGGTACACCCTCATTTCATCCTCAGGAGCACAGTGGATGTCATAGTTGTACACGAAGTACATGTTGGTCCCATTGATATAACTATGAGAGGAGTGGCCTCCGAGCAGGGTCAAGTCATGGTAACGGGGATAGTCCTCTTTTATGCGCTTGATGACATTGTGGTAAATTTCTGTGATCGTGCTCCAATCGGCAGAAATTTCGGTGGTGAAGCCTGAGTGGCTGTCGTGCTCTTTCATTCCCTCAAATTCATCGTCAATGTCTTGCTGGGACCAATTGAGGTTGTTGAACCAGGTTTCTATATGCTTGCTGTCAACCTGTTCGATGATACCGTCCTTGAATTTCTCAACCGCCTGCTCGATTGCCTCACCTGTAGCTTTCACGATACCCTCAGGACCTTCGGCCATGAACAGCAGTACACACTTGTTCTTGTGGAAGTGATAGAAATGCTGTGCAGCATCCTCTTCACTGTAGGTACGGGCAACTGAGGGACGAAAACCGTTTACCATGACCTCTCGCAGGATCTTGATTCCTGTATCGACGTCCTTGGTCAAATACCCATAGAACGTATTGTTTTCAGGATAGATCTTGAAAATCTTGACTGTTACTTCAGTGATGTAGCACAGCGTGCCTTCATTACCGATGGCGATGTGTCGGATATCCGGTCCACCTGAACGTCTTGGTACATTCTTGATTCTAGAAATATGTCCATCTGGAAAAACGCACTCCAGTCCGACAACCATATCTTCTATTGCCCCGTAGAGGGTGGAAAACTGCCCGATGCTCCGTGTTGCGACCAGTCCCCCAAGTTTTGCAACCGGTTTTGACTGAGGTGAATGCCCAGTGGTAAATCCATCTTTTCTCAAGGCATCTTCCAGCTCCTGTAAGGGAACACCGGCCTGTACGGTTGCTTGCATGTTGTAGGTATCAATGTTGATGATCCTGTCCAGATGCAGTGCATCTATGACGAGCGTCTGTTCCTTCCAGTTTTCAAGCCCACCCTCGGTAGCTGTTTTCCCCGCACGTGGGATTACGTTGACCTGGTTGGTGTTGCAGAACACAAGCAAATCCCGTACTTGCTCAGGGGAATCCGGGTAGACGATTGCTAACGGAGAAGGGACATCAAGTACCTTTCGTGCTTTAGCATATTTCTTGTATCTATCTGCTGATGCATCATAGAGATCTTCACTGTTGGTGTTGATCTGCGTTGGTTTCAGCATTGTTTTCAGTTGTTCAATAATCATTTCGTTGTTCACGGATTCCTCCAAAGTCTGGGTGACAAGTCCAAATAGGTATTTTACCCATTTGTCCTTATGGTAAGGGGCCATGTTTGTAATGTCAATAAATATGGAAAAATTTCTAAAAAAATAGAGTAATATAATTAAAATAGGAAAATTTTCCATTTTATGATTGCGTACCAAGCGATTTTACCTGTATACTTCCGTTGTCAGTGATTACACTGTCATCAGTTGCATGAATAAAGAAGGACATACTGTTTTGAATACCATTGATTTACGTACATTAAATCCCCTGGAGCGACATATCCATGAGGTTCTGCTTGCCCAAAAAGATACTTCTGGTACCTTGCGCATTACCCAGGCTGCTGAGGTATGCAATTGCTCAGTATCAAAGATTTCGAAGTTTGTGAGAAAGCTTGGGTTTCTTAATTATAAACAGTACAGAGCATTTTTGAATGGGAAGGATGTAATTGGATATACAGCAACAAATGAAATCCAACGTATACGAGCATTTCTTGATGCCTTTGATTCCCGCTTGGTGGATGACCTCTATGCCTTGATCGTGAACCACAAGAAGCTGGTTCTCTTCGGATATGGCCCGTCACTGCTTTGTGCTGAGTATTTTTCGTATCGGTTCAGGAATTGCACAGATATCACAACCATGGCCGTCTCAGACCCTGTGGCTGCAAAGAACATGGTTGACGAGGTGACTCTCTTGGTCATACTCACAGAAACCGGCCGTTTTCACTCCTTCCAGGATATCTATGCTTCAGCAAAGAAAAAGCAATGTGATGTGATTATCGTTTCAGAAGAGTTCAACACTGAGCTGGCCACCCAATGTGACAAGATTTTCTATCTGGCCCCACAACCGCAACCAAACCACTTACAGGCATATGAGAAGTCACGAACTACGTTCTTCATATTTCTGGAAGAAGTCATCCAGCGCTTTCTTAGTAAGAAGCCATGAATCCGATATTGATGCATTATCCCATCGATATTGGCAGGAGAAAGGTCCCATGCGTATGATACCCCCGATAATGAAAGCAGTAGTTACCACTGGAATGGGAGGCTATGAGCATTTGCAGTATCAAGATGTCCCGGTTCCAGAGGTGCTTCCTGGTACTGTGTTGTTGAAAGTGCTGTCTGCAGGAATAAATGCAACCGATATCAATACCCGTTTGGGATGGTATGATGCTTCGGTTACGAAAGGTACCCATGCAGTTTCCACCAATGATAGAAAGGCTATAACCGAAGGTGGATGGAACAAAAAGACTTCTTTCCCACTCATCCAAGGGACAGATTGTTGTGGATTGGTGGTTTCTGTTGGTTCCCCTGAAGATGAGGTTTTGCTTGCAAGGCGTGTGTTGGTACGTCCCTGCATGAGAACTTCTGGGTGGGGTTCTCTAGAGACTGCGTGGCTGGGTTCAGATTGTAATGGTGCATTTGCAGAGTATGTATGTGTTTCTTCTGGGGAGGTGTTCCCCATTGATTGTAATTGGAGTGATGTGGAGTTGGGCACTATTCCTTGTTCCTATGGTACCGCCGAGAATATGTTGCATCGATCATCAGTATCTGGGAACGATGTGGTGTTGGTACGAGGGGCTTCTGGTGGTGTTGGCTCTGCTGTGGTTCAGTTGGCCAAGCGCCGAGGTGCAAAGGTAATTGCAGTTACCAGTTGTGCTAAACAGAAAGATGTGGCCGCCCTTGGTGCAGACAGGGTGCTGACACGTGAAGAGGCTGTCTCTGGAGTTCTACCCGATACATCGGTAGATGTTGTAGTTGATACAGTGGCCGGTCCTGCATTTGGTGAAATGCTGAACCTTCTTAAGAGGGGCGGACGTTTGGTAACCTCCGGGGCTATCGCAGGAGCTCAGGTTTCCATTGATTTGCGCAGACTCTATCTCAAGGATTTGAAGCTCATAGGGTGCACTGCTTGGGATGAGCCTGTTTTCAGTAATCTTATATCATATATCGAACATGGGGAAATCCGACCTCTGCTTGCAGGGGTACATCCTTTGGAACATATCGTGGAAGCACAGAGAGCCTTTTCCCGCAAGCAACATATAGGGAAATTGGTATTGGTACCTCCCCAGGTAGGGTAATGCCAGTACAAAGCCAATGTTCTCTGCGTTCCCAAAAATCTTTACCAGGATGTATACACAGCCTTACTGTTGTTCATTGTTTGTTAAATCAGGTGTAGTAAGTGCCATTCAAGAAGATGATGGAGGATGCCTCATGAAACTAATCTGGGTTTTATTCCCGAGCGAGTGGAGGGAAAGCAAGGTGAGATACCCCGTCCCTTGGGGTGGAAAAGGAGGCAACGCCTCCTGAGTCCAGGGCTTGCCATGGGGTATTGATACCTTTCATTGGCAGTTGCACTATTTTCCATTGTGTTTTTATGCTGTATTGAAGAATTGTGAACCAGCTGAATTTGCTACCAGACTCTCTATTGTAGATGCACTCAAGGCTATCGAGTCGGCTCTCAAAGAGCAAATTACCCCCTAACTACTTCACCTGTAACACTAAATCCCAGGCTGACCAGGAAAAAGATTGAGAATCGCTTTGGATTAGGGTATGCTTAAGTAAGAAAACAGTATATAGGTCCCTTCCTTGGGCAAGGATATATAAATAGGAGAAGGTATGAATACAAACTCTGAGAAAGATCGTCTGAAAAAAACCACTATTATCTATCTAGTGGTCATGGTACTTATCGTTGTGTTGGTTCTGCTTGCTGTGCAGGATACACAGGTCAAGACTGTCGCCGTTATCCTGGTCCTGTTGGTGGGAGCAGCTGCAATCATTGTGCAATGGCTTTTACTGGGAAAGAAAGGTGAAGCAACAAAAGTGCAAGAGCCAGTGAAACCTGTACAGGAAAAGGTGAAACCAGCAAAGCCTACGCAGAAAGCTACGACCCCTATGCCTTCAAAACCGGAAGAGAAAAAGCAAGCAAAAGAAGAAGAGGTGGTCTCTACCCAAACCGGTGCCCAGTGTGAGACCGCCGGGGTCTATCACTGCTCAGAGCATCCTGACAAGACGGTTACCATGGAGGAGGGCAAGCGTTTTCCACCATGCAGAGGGGATGATAAAGGACATTCAGCTACCTGGGTTCTGGAATCATAACCAGTTTTTGCTAATACTAGATTACCGGAGAAATGTATGAACCCAATTCGCGCCGCATTATTGGGCGGAGGGAGCAGGGGTCGGTATGTGTATGCTGACTACGCAAAAAACCATCCGCAAGAGCTTCGTATAACTGCCATCGCAGAACCTGATACACGTAAGCGTTCTCTGATTGCTGAAGGACATGGCATACTCTCTTCGCTCGTAGTCTCAGATTGGAAGGAGTTGTTTCCCTCCTCTCATCAGGATTTTGATGTCATCATCATTGCAACCCAGGATTCGATGCATCTGCAGCCGCTTCTCGCTGCAATTGATGGAGGTTATCCAGTGCTTTGCGAGAAGCCAGTAGTACCATCATTGGACGAATTGTCCCAAATTGCAGAGCGTGCCAAGCACACAAAGAGTCTGGTGAGCATTTCACACGTTTTGCGCCATACCCCATTCTTCACCAGGATTAAGCAACTCATCGATGATAGAACCATCGGAGATCTGGTTGGTCTCGAGCTTGATGAGAATGTAGGTCATATCCATATTTCCCACAGCTACGTTCGGGGAAACTGGAGCAAGAAGGAAACCTCCAGTCCTATGATTCTTGCCAAGAGTTGCCATGACATGGATATTCTGCATTATCTTGCAGGAAGCACCTGTGAGACGCTTTCCAGCTATGGTGATCTGTTTCATTTCAAACAAGAGAACGCTCCAAAAAATGCTCCATTACGCTGTACTGATGGTTGTCCTGCCTTTGATCAGTGTCCCTATGCAGCCCAGAAGATTTATCTGGGAGAAAACACGGGTTGGCCGGTGAACGTCATCACTACTGACCTCTCCTTTGAGGGGAGAGAGCGGGCGTTGAAAGAAGGCCCCTACGGAAGGTGCGTATATCACTGTGACAACAATGTGGTTGATCATCAGACAGTAAGTGCCCGGTTCTCCAATGGTGTCATCGCAAGCTTTACCATGTCAGGCTTTACCATGGAAACTCATAGGAATATTCGTGTGTTGGGCAGCAAGGCGGAGCTGAAAGGGGATATGGAGACAGGTGAGATTACCGTGGACTTTTTTGCGACGAAAGAACGAGTGACCTACCAACTTCATACAAAAAAGGATGGTCATGGGGGAGGGGACGAACACTTGATTGCTGATTTTGTCAGCCGTGTTCGCTCCATGGATATACGCAGTACCAGTGACCTTTCATCATCGCTGGAAGGCCATTTCATGGCTCTGGCAGCTGAAGAAAGCCGTCTCTCTGGTGGCAAGGAAATAGACCTTGCCTCTTTTCAGGAACAAGGACGAATCCGTTTGCTCTCTTAAGCAATCTGTTTCTTGTGCTTCCCGTAGAACTGTAAGAGTACTACCAAAGAGAAACCGATTTTAACCTGTACCACGTCTGCGGAGATGAGGAGCAAGGCTGGGATGGCATTCTCCTCTGATGGAACCAAGAGATCCGCTGGCACTGACTACTGCACTTGTGGGCCACCCATTTGAGCTTCCGGTGTAAAGATCACCAATGGCCAACCGAAAATTCATCTGCTTGTCTCCAATACCACCAGGATACAGATGGTTCCAGAGGCTCCCCTTCCGATTGATGAAATTGGAGTAATCCACCCACGTAGATGGCCAGGATTGCATATCATGAGTATTCACATACAAAATCAGCATACCGATAGGGTAATGCAAAATCTCCCAGTAAAGGGGAAAGCATGGAAAACATCCCAGAAAATCACTATAATTTCCGAATGACAACACGCCAGTTCCTTAATATTGTAGAGATGCGAACGAAGGTCATCAGCATGGGTACCTTTGCCTGTGCTTCTCTCTATGCAGTAAATGTACTGGATAGCATACCAATTGTTCCTTGGGTAATCATGGGGTTTGCAACCCTGTTTGTAGATATGGGTACTACAGGATTCAACACCTTTTTTG
>JBFWKK010000072.1:0-11461 GCA_050252715.1 Sphaerochaeta sp.
ACTCTCTTACTGTTTAATCTCTACATCCACACCGGCAGGGAGCTCAAGCTTCATGAGGGCATCCATGACTTTTGATGTAGGATCCAAAATGTCAATCAACCTTTTGTGGGTTCTCATCTCAAATTGCTCACGAGACTTTTTGTTGACAAAGGGCGATCTCAGGACAGTGTACTTGTTGACACGAGTGGGGAGAGGAACAGGACCTGACACAGTGGCGCCAGCCCTGACAACGGTATCTACGATAGCTTTTGAGCTCTGTTCAACCAGCTCAATATCAAAACCTCTCAACCTAACTCGAATTCTCTCTTTAGCCATTATTCCTCCAAAAAACGGGCCTTGCCACCATCCTTTGATGATGGCAAGACATTCGTCGGTACAGTTATTCGGTGATCTCGGTTACCTGACCGGAAGCAACGGTTCTACCACCTTCGCGGATAGCGAAGCGGAGTCCCTTGTCCATGGCGACCGGGTGAATAAGCTCAACGTTGATGTCGGTGTGATCCCCAGGCAGAACCATCTGCTTGTCTTCAGGCAGGGTTACCGTACCAGTGATATCAGTGGTGCGGAAATAGAACTGCGGGCGATAGCCGCTGAAGAATGGGGAGTGACGACCACCCTCGTCCTTGCTCAGTACGTATACAGTACCGGAGAACTTGGCGTGGGGATTGATGGACTTGGGCTTTGCCAGAACCTGGCCGCGAACAACGTCCTTCTTGTCAACACCGCGGAGCAATGCGCCAATGTTGTCACCAGCCTGACCTTCGTCAAGCAGCTTGTTGAACATCTCAACACCGGTAACAACGGTGTCGCGGGTCTCACGGATACCTACGATAGAAGCAGGATCGTTCACCTTGATGATACCGCGTTCGATACGACCGGTTACAACAGTACCACGGCCGGAGATGGAGAAGATATCCTCGATCGGCATCAGGAAGGGCTGGTCAACAGCACGCTCCGGAAGCGGAATGAAGGAATCCATTGCATCAAGCAGCTCATCGAGGCACTTGGTCTTTTCAGGATCTTCAGGGTTGGTCATTGCCTCAAAAGCAGAACCGCGAACAACAGGAGCGTTGTCGCCATCGAAACCATACTCACGGAGCAGGTCGCGCATCTCTTCCTCAACGAGGTCAATCAACTCAGGATCGTCAACCTGGTCGGTCTTGTTGATGAAAACGATCAAGCAAGGTACACCAACCTGGCGAGCGAGCAGGATGTGCTCCTTGGTCTGGGCCATAGCACCGTCAGTTGCTGCAACGACGATGATGGCGCCGTCCATCTGTGCAGCACCGGTGATCATATTCTTGATGTAGTCAGCGTGTCCCGGGCAGTCAACGTGTGCATAGTGTCTGTTGGTGGACTGATACTCAACGTGCCTGGTGTTAATGGTAATACCACGCTCTTTTTCCTCAGGGGCGTTGTCGATTGAATCGTAAGCAAGAGCCTTATCACCGAACAAACTAGCACAATGCATGGTAATTGCTGCGGTCAAAGTAGTCTTACCATGGTCAACGTGACCAATGGTGCCTACGTTTACGTGTGGCTTCGTCCTCTGAAATTTCTCTTTTGCCATCATTTCCTCCTTGTGACATCCAATGTTAGTCACAAAAAATAATTAATATGTGCTCATAAAGGCCCAAAGCCTTTACCATTTCGATTGAGACAAACTAATTACAGGGAAACAAAAACTAAGAGGATTCCAGAGGTCGGCAAGCATGGAGGACCCATCTTGACGACATAGTATAAGTTTATAAAAAACTTTGTACTGCCTGAAACCACCTTATCATTGCTCCAGCAATAATCGGTTTGGCTCTACATACTGCCACATAGACGTACCTATGCGGACACCTTTTGCAATATACGGGAAAGCGTATTTTATGTCAAGCGATAGAGGATAATTCTATGAAGATAAAGAAAAACCGGTCTTTCCAGAGGAAAAAACCGGTCATTCTTTGATTTCTGATTACCAGCGGTAGTGGCTGAAAGCCTTGTTGGCCTCTGCCATTCTGTGGGTATCTTCCTTCTTCTTGAAGGCAGAACCGGTATTCTGGTAGGCATCCAGGAGCTCAGCACCAAGCTTCTCTGCCATGCTGTGACCGTTTCTGGAACGAGCAGCAGCAATGATCCAGCGCATTGCAAGGGCTTCACGGCGATTCTCTCGAATCTCAACAGGAACCTGGTAGGTGGCACCACCAACACGGCGACTCTTTACCTCAACCACAGGCTTTACATTGTCAAGAGCCTTGAGGAAGACATCAAGCGGCTTCTCACCGGTCTTCTCACCAATGGTCAACATGGCATTGTAAATAATTTTGGTGCTGAGAGACTTCTTCCCATCGTACATCATGCGACGGATGAACTTCTCAACAATGACACTCCCATATACGGGATCCGGCAAAACTTCCCTGACGGGAGCAGTTGTTCTTCTAGACATGGTATAACTCCTCCCTTATCAAGCCTTGGGCTTCTTTGCACCGTACTTGGAGCGGCTTCTCTTACGATCTGCAACACCAAGGGTATCCTTGGCACCACGAACGATGTGGTAACGTACACCAGGAAGGTCCTTGACCCTTCCACCACGAAGGAGTACTACCGAGTGCTCCTGCAGGTTATGTCCGATACCGGGGATATAGGCGGTAACTTCAATACCATTGGAAAGACGCACACGTGCAACCTTTCTCAAAGCAGAGTTCGGCTTCTTCGGGGTGACGGTCATGACCCTGGTGCAAACACCACGCTTCTGGGGACAACCTTCGAGGGCTGGGGACTTTGTCTTGTGGACGATAGTCTTTCTACCCTTTCTGATCAGCTGATTAATAGTAGGCATCTTATAGACACACTCCCTTTTCTTTCTTTGACCCACTGCTTCTCACAAACACAGGGATCTGCGCCGCCCCTACGGGCAACACGTCATATGTAAAATCCGTACCCAGCATGGACACAGTGATGTAGTTTTACACGATCGGCGAAGGCCGCCGATACGCCAACAGGCGCATCGATCAATCCTCGTCACTATCGTCCACATCCACGGTATCACCTACGGACTTCATGTCTGCCAAATCTTCAACATCGAACTCATCATCACCTATCATTTCCTGATGTCTTGAGGCCTTGACTGCATCAACTCTCTGTTGCAGTCTCAGCAACTCCTCATCCTTGAGCTTGACATCGCGGTAGAGGCGCATACCCGTCCCGGCAGGGATCAAGTGGCCAATGATGACGTTCTCTTTCAAACCACGCAACTCATCTTTACTACCAGCTATCGCTGCATTTGTCAAGACCTTGGTGGTCTCCTGGAATGATGCGGCACTGATGAACGAGTCGATACTCAAGGATGCTCTGGTAATACCCAGAAGCAGTGGCTGTGCCACAGCTGGCTCACCACCTTCGGTGATTACTCGATCGTTTTCCTCGAAGAACCGGAACTTGTCAACCTGCTGGCCGTGAATCAGGTTGGTGTCACCAACATGGACCACTTCGACCTTGCGCAGCATCTGCCGGACAATGACACCCAAGTGCTTGTCATTGATCTGCACTCCCTGCATTCGATAGACTTCCTGAACCTCGTCCACAAGGAAGGACTGCAGTGCATTCTCGCCAAGAATATCCAAGATATCATGGGGATCTACAGCTCCATCACAGAGTGGCTCAGCGGCCTCAACCGAATCACCATCACGAACCAAGAGGTTCTTGCCCATCGGCACCATGTGCTTGTATTCGTTTCCAAACGGATCGGTCACCAGAATGGTACGTTTGCCCTTCACAATGTTGCCGAAACTCACCAATCCTGCTACCTGGGCAAGAATTGCGGCATTCTTCGGTCTTCGTGCCTCAAACAGCTCGCCGACACGAGGAAGACCACCGGTGATATCCTTTGTCTTGGTACCTTCCTTGAGCAACTTTGCAAGAATCATACCCTTGTCAAGCTTAACGTTGTCCTGAATCTGGATATAGGATCCACCAGGCAGCAGATACACTGCAAGAACGTCGCCCTTACCGTGTTCCTGGCTGGTGACCTCGATTCGAGGCTGCAAGGACTCAAGACTGTGTTCGGTAATTTTCTTTTCAATATTACCGGTCTCTTCGTTTACTTCCTCAACCAAGGTGGTTCCAAGCTTGATGTCGACGAAGTGGGAGAACCCACCTTCCTCGGCGACAACCGGCTCACTGAACGGGTCAAAGGTTACCAGAGGAGTCTTGGGTTCAAGGTAATCACCACTCTTGATCAAGAGCTCGCTTCCGGCCTTCACAACCTGGCTGGTGGAGTGACCGATCAAGTAGATCTTCCCATTGTAGATCTTGACTGTCCCGTTCTCCTCACTGGTAATCACTTCTCCATCCTTCTCATAGAATGGAGTACCCTTTGCTACGATCATCCCATCGTCAACGAGGAGCTTGTCGTAGGCATTCTCATCCATGATGGAGTTAACACGGAAGTACTCAATATGGCCCTTACGGGTAAACACTTCCATGCCATCGCTCTCACGGATGACTCTCGAACCTGTGATACCACCGATAATGATCGGATAGTTGAAGGTAAGTTTACTCTCCTCAGAACTGGTAGAAGCAGTACCACCGACGTGGAACGTACGCATGGTAAGCTGGGTGCCAGGCTGACCAATTGACTGTGCAGCAATAATACCAACAGCCTCACCAATGACCACCGGTCGGTTGGTTGCAAGGTTACGTCCATAGCACTTGCGGCAAACGCCATGTTTTGCCTCACAGGTAAGGACGGTTCTCAACAACACCTTCTCAATCCCTGCTTCTTCAATCTTTCTTGCGGTAATCTCATCAATCTCATCGTTGGCCTTGGCGATCACCTCACGGGTGAAGGGATGTAGGATATCCTCTACCGGACAACGACCAACAATGCGGTCAGCAAGGTTCTCTACAATCTCATCACCATCCTTGAGAGCACCTCTCCAGATGCCATTGATGGTATGACAGTCATCCTCATTGACCACAACATCCTGACTGATATCAACCAGACGTCTGGTGAGGTACCCTGCCTCTGCAGTCTTCAATGCCGTATCGGAGAGACCCTTACGGGCACCGTTTGTGGAGATGAAGAACTCGATGATCGACAGACCTTCCTTGAAGTTTGACTTGATGGGGAATTCAATGACATCACCACTGGGCTTTGCCATCAAACCACGCATACCACCAAGCTGCCTGATCTGCGTCTTTGATCCACGAGCACCGGAGTCAGCCATGAGGAATAGAGGATTGAAGCCTTTTTGGCTTACCTTCAATTCCTTCATCAACTCATCGGTCAACAAGTCATTGGTCTGGGTCCAGACCTCAATGACCCTGTTGTACCGTTCTTCCTGCGTGATGTGACCCTGGCGGTACTGGTCAAGGATCTTCTGTTGTTCCAGATTTGCCTTTGCCATGAGTTCATCCTTACCGGAAGGAACAATCATGTCAGAGAGACCGATGGTTGCACCAAAGAGGGTTGCATAGCGATATCCAAGGTCCTTGATGGAGTCAAGCATGCCAACAGCAATTGAGTTGTCATTCGCCTTGATGGTGTCACCGATCAAAGCCTTGAGCTCCTTATCACCCATGGTTGTATTCTGGAAGGGGACACCCTCGGGAAGTGCTGTATTGAACAGAACCCTGCCAGGGGTGGTTTCCAAACGAGAACCATCTTCAAACCGATAGCGAATCTTTGCATTGTAGCTGAGCAATCCACTATCAATAGCCTGTTCCAACTCGCCGATGCTGGTGTAGTACTTGCCTTCACCAGCGGCACCTTCCATTTCACGGGTCAGGTAGTTGATACCCATGACCATGTCCTGGGAAGGATATACAATTGGCTTGCCGTTTGCAGGGTCGAGCAGATTGGTGACAGAGAGCATGAGTGTCCAGCACTCAAGCTGGGCAGCATGGGTAAGAGGTACGTGTACAGCCATCTGGTCCCCGTCGAAGTCAGCATTGTATGCATGACATACCAGGGGGTGCAACTTGATTGCCTTTCCATCTACCAGCACTGGCTCAAATGCCTGGATACCAAGCCGGTGCAAGGTAGGTGCACGGTTGAGCAGAACCGGGTGATCCTTGACGACATCGTCAAGAATTGACCATACGGCATCTGTCTCTTCCTCTACCAGACTCTTCGCCTTCTTGATGTTGTAGACCACTCCGTCCTGTACAAGCTTCTTCATGATAAACGGCTTGTACAGTTCAAGAGCCATCTTGGAAGGAAGACCACACTGATGCATCCTAAGCTCTGGACCAACAACGATAACTGAACGACCTGAGTAGTCAACACGCTTACCCAGCAGGTTCTGCCTAAAGCGTCCCTGCTTACCTTTAAGCATGTCTGAGAGACTCTTAAGTGGGCGGTTGCTTGCACCCTTGACCACACGCTTACGCTTTGAGTTGTCAAACAGTGCATCGACTGCCTCCTGCAACATCCGCTTCTCGTTGCGAATAATGATATCAGGAGCATTGAGCTTGACCAGACGGTCAAGACGATTGTTTCTATTGATAACCCTTCTATAGAGGTCGTTCAGGTCACTGGTTGCGAACCTTCCCCCATCGAGCTGGACCATTGGTCTGAGATCTGGCGGAATGACAGGAATAACGGTAAGAATCATCCACTCCGGGCGGTTGCCGCTGTCTCGGAAATTCTCACATACCTCAATTCTCTTAAGAAGGCGCTTGTCAGCCTTGTCAGCTTTTTGGCGCATCTGCTCACGAAGCTCGCGGCTGAGTTCTTCAAGGTCGAGATTCACAAGCAACTTGCGAACTGCCTCGGCACCCATTCCAGCCTCAAAGGAATCGCCATACTGTTCACGAGCCTGCCAGAACTCCTCCTCACTGAGCAACTGCTTGGGCTTCAGGCTGGTATCACCAGCATTGATGACCACGTACTTCTCATAGTAGAGAACGCTCTGCAGTGCGTTGCGGGAGATGTCGAGCAACATACTCATGCGGCTTGGGACTGAGCGATAGTACCAGATGTGGGAGACCGGAGCGGCCAGGGAGATGTGTCCCATACGCTCACGACGGACCTTGGTGTTGGTTACTTCAACACCACAACGGTCACAGATAACACCCTTGTATCGAATCGATTTGAACTTTCCGCAGTAGCACTCCCACTCTTTGGTGGTACCGAAGATCTTCTCACAGAACAGACCATCACGCTCTGGGCGCAGGGTCCGGTAGTTGATCGTCTCCGGCTTCTTCACTTCGCCGTAAGACCAATCCTTGATCTGTTCCGGCGAAGCCAGTTTTATCATGATGCTATCGAAATCCTGAATTTCTTTCATCTGTATTTCTCCTGGTTAGTTGAGGGAGCCTTTCGACTGCTTGGCGATCAACTCTTCATCACGTTCGGTAAGGGGCACCTGCTGACCCTTGGAGTCATACACCGACATATCCAAAGCCAAGCCACGGATCTCCTGAACCAATACATTGAATGCCTCAGGCATTCCCGCAGTAGAGGCTGGTTCACCCTTGACAATACTCTCATAAATCTTGACACGTCCGTTCATATCATCACTCTTGATGGTCAAGAGCTCCTGGAGGGTATTGGCAGCTCCGTACGCTTCAAGCGCCCAGACCTCCATCTCTCCAAGTCGCTGACCACCAAATTGTGCCTTACCACCCAGTGGCTGCTGGGTTACCAGCGAATACGGTCCAGTGGAACGTGCGTGCATCTTGTCATCAACCAAGTGGTGCAGCTTCAGGTAATAGATATATCCGCAGAATACTGGATTCACAAACGGTACACCGGTCTGCCCATCGTAGAGCTTCACCTTGGAGTTTTCGGGAAGAGCGGCAGCGCGCATCTTCTCCTCAATCTGATCCATCGTTGCACTCTGGAACACCGGGGTGGAGTACCACTGACCGAGCTTTACTGCAGCCCAACCGAGCTGGGTTTCCATCAACTGACCGATGTTCATTCGTGATGGAACACCAAGTGGGTTCAAACAGACATCAAGCGGGGTGCCATCTTCCATGAAGGGCATATCCTCTTCGGGAAGAATTCGGCTTACAACACCCTTGTTACCGTGTCGTCCTGCCATCTTGTCACCCTGACGGAGCTTACGCTTGGTTGCGATAAGAACCTTGACCGTCTCCTCCACACCTGGGGGGAGCTCATCATTGTTGCTACGCTTCAGACGCTGGATGTCAATGACCGTTCCCTCAGTCCCGTGGGGAACTTTCAGGGAGGTGTCACGGACCTCTTTCGCCTTCTCACCAAAGATTGAGTTGAGCAACTTGAATTCAGGGGTTGTATCACTCTCACTCTTCGGGGTTACCTTGCCAACCAGGATGGATCCAGGACGTACCATGGTACCAATGCGGACAATTCCATCCTCATCAAGCTGCTCAAGCATCTTCTCACTGGTGTTGGGAATATCACGGGTCAACTTCTCGGGACCAAGTTTGGTCTCGCGAATATCGGTGGTGAACTCCTTGATATGCACGCTGGTAAAGATGTCATCCTTGACCACGCGTTCGCTGATCAGGACAGCATCCTCATAGTTGTATCCATGCCAAGGCACGAATCCAACAAGAATGTTTCTTCCCAGTGCAAGCTCACCTTCCTGGGTTGCAGGACCATCAGCTAGCACGGCCCCAGATTCCACATGCTGACCAAAGGAGACAATGGGTTTCTGATTGAAACAGGTATCCTGGTTGGTTCTCTGGAACTTCTGGATCGGGTAAACATCAACCTCTCCCTCAATCTCAGCGTCATCAACCGTAATAACCACCTTTTCAGCGCTTACATAGGAAACAGTACCAGCACGTTTTGACTTAACCAAAACGCCACTATCATAGGCTGCCTTTCCTTCCATACCGGTACCAACCCTCGGTGTTTCGGGGAATACCAGAGGAACGGCCTGCCTCTGCATGTTCGATCCCATCAATGCACGGTTTGCGTCATCGTGCTCAAGGAACGGAATCAAGGAAGCAGCAACACTGAGTACCTGCTTGGGAGATACGTCGATATACTTGATATCGGTGGCAGGCTTGGTGGAATAGTCACCACTTCTGCGTACTGGAATCTCCTTGTCGACGAAGTTTCCGTCCTCATCCACCTTGGCATTGGCCTGAGCGATAAAGAACTTCTCTTCATCATTTGCATCAAGATAGCGGTACTGCTTGGAGACCACCCCATTGACTACCTTGCGGTAGGGGGACTCCAAGAAGCCATGCTGGTTGATGCGGGTATAGTTTGCCAAGGAGACGATAAGACCGATGTTTGGTCCTTCAGGGGTCTCAATAGGACAAATTCTTCCATAGTGGGTGTAGTGAACGTCACGCACCTCAAACCCTGCACGATCACGGCTCAAACCACCGGGACCCAGTGCATTGAGCCTTCTCTTGTGGGTAAGCTCAGCAAGCGGGTTGACCTGGTCCATGAACTGGGAGAGCTGGCTACTGCCAAAGAACTCCTTGATAGCCGCGATAATCGGCTTGATGGAGATCAAATCCTGTGGCTTTACGGAACCAGACTCAAGATTCATGCGCTCCTTGGCAATACGCTCCATTCTTGCAAATGCGCTCTTGAGGGCATTTTGCAGGAGCTCGCCAACGGAACGGACACGGCGGTTTCCAAGGTGGTCGATATCATCGACATTTTCCTCACGGATAAATACCTTTATCAAAAATGCCATGGTATTGACGATATCCTGTGGGGTAAGGACGGTCAGGTCAGTGGAGGCCATCTCCTCTTCCTCGTCACTTCCGGTACCGAACTTCTTGTTGAACTTATAGCGGCCTACGGAACCGAGGTCATAGCGACGGCTGGAGAAGAACATGTCAGGAAGGTCTCTCTCTGCTCGCTCAATGGCGATCATCTCACCAGGCATAAGCACAGAGAATATCGGGGAAAGGACATCTTCCTTCGTAGGCTCATCATACCCCTCACGAGTGTACTTGGCATCCTCAATCTCAAAACAGTTGAGGATCATATCACTGTGCAGGGTATCTACACCACGGAGGTTGACCAGTTGCACTGTCTCTACATGTAAAGACAGAAGCTCGTCAATCTCATGGGCATGGAGCATATCGCCGGCGCGGAGTACCTTTTTTGACTCCCCGTCAACAGTTGCATAGACGTCCTTGAAGAGATAGCGATTCTCAAGGCTTGACTTGAAATCAGGATCATCAACCAAATCGACCATTTCCCCGGCATAGAAGTGCTCAAGAATCTTCTCGCGGGTGTCTAGTCCAATTGCACGCAGGAAGAGCGTACCGAGGATACGCTTTTTGCGGTCAATCTTGGTGTAGATCAAATGCTTCTTATCATCAATCTCAAATTCCAGCCATGAGCCCCTGTAGGGGATAATCCTGGATGAATAGACATCTTTTTCATTGGAAAATATAACACCGGGAGAACGGTGGATCTGGCTGACCACTACGCGTTCTGCACCGTTGATGATGAAAGTACCACGATCAGTCATCAAAGGAATATCCCCAAAGAAGATCTCCTTCTCTCTCATCTCTCCATTGGAGAATTCGAGACTGATCGTCACTTTGATGGGTACGCTGTAGGATCGACCCTTCTTCTTGCACTCCATCTCGGAGAACTTGATGTTTTCGTAGTCGATTGTATACCCTTTGTAGGCAAGACGCATCTCGCCATTGGGGCTATCAATGGGGAATGTTGACTGGAACACTTCCTCCAGCCCGTACGACGGATCTGGCGCCAGCCCTTTCAGGCAGCCTTCCAGCTGTAAGAACCTCTCATAGGAATCGAGCTGGACTCCAATCAAGTTGGGAAGTTCACAGACTTCATGTAATTCAGAACCGATGTACGTGCGTGTTATGGATTTGCCGTTGGCAACCATCATGTACCCTCCAAAGTCAAATGAAAAACAGACATAATCCCTTGCATAACAAGGAAAACAAAGACACAGGTGGCCACCGGTGTCTATCCGGTGGCTTATTGAACCGGGCTAACGCCCTCTAACAAAAAACAGGAGCAGGGAACCAGGAATCACCCGGTTCCCCAGGCTCAGATTAGTCAACGGGCTTGACCTCAACAGTACAGCCGGTAGCCTCAAGTTTCTCCTTGAGAGCATCTGCGTCTGCCTTGCTGACACTTTCCTTGACAACCTTGTCACCAGCCTCAACAAGTTCCTTTGCTTCCTTCAGGCCGAGACCAGTGATAGCACGAACTTCCTTGATGGCGGCAATCTTCTTGGTAGGATCTGCAGCCTTGAGGATGACGTTGAATTCGGTCGGCTCTTCAACAGCGGCAGCATCACCGGCAGCAGGACCAGCAGCAACTGCAGCAGCAGCAGCCTGGACACCGAACTTCTCTTCCATCATTTTGATGAGGTCAGCGACCTCCATGACGGACATACTTGCGATTGATTCCAAAATCTCTTCTTTAGTAGCCATATTATCTTCTCCTTATACAGTTTTCTATCTACACAGTCATAGCAGGTTACCTGTGAAGACTAAGACTGTGTCTAGTTCTCTTCGCTGGCAGACT
>JBFWKK010000073.1:0-11415 GCA_050252715.1 Sphaerochaeta sp.
TAGATAGAAAAGACTTACATTACAAAGAATTGAATAGCCCACACTATACCGTGTGGGTTTTTCAATGGCTCTAGATTTGCTTTGCTGGCTTCAGGATCTACATCAGATGAAATTCATGCAGTGCTTGAAGATTCCAACCAGAGTGTTTACCGTAGATATAGTATGATAATCAGTGCAAGCAGAAGAACCGATATTCCTGCGTTTTATACAGATTGGTTTTTGAACAGAATCAAGGAACGATATGTTCTCTCGCGTAACCCTTTCAATTCTCGACAAGTCAGCAGGATAGATTTGTCTCCTGAACTCATTGACTGCATTGTCTTCTGGACAAAGAACCCTGCCCCACTCATTGTGAGACTCAAAGAACTGGAAGCGTACCACTACTATTTTCAGTTTACGATCAATGCCTACGATGCTGAGGTAGAACCTTCTCTGGCAAGCAAACACGTATCGTTGGTTGATACATTCTTGCATCTCTCTGAAAAAATTGGCAAAGAACGCGTAATTTGGAGATATGACCCAATCCTTTTTACTGACAGATATTCGGTGTCATTTCATATTCAGCATTTTGCCGCTCTTGCAGAAAAGTTGAAGGATGCAACCCAACGATGTGTTTTCAGTTTCATCGATTTTCCTAAAAGAAAGTTCAGTGCAATGAGATCCCTGGGGTACAGAGAACCAGATTTCAATGAAATGCACACAATTGCAAAAGCATTTTCTGCTATTGCAAGTGAGAATGGCATTACCCTCAAGACCTGTGCAGAAGCCATAGATCTATCTGCCTATGGCATTACCCATGGGAAATGCATTGACGATGCCCTGATTTCTCGAATCTCTGGGAAACCTCTTATACTTAGGAAAGATACCAACCAAAGAGCAAATTGCGGTTGTGCAGCAAGCGTGGATATCGGCCTATATAATACCTGTATCCATGGTTGCAAATACTGCTATGCCACTTACAGCAAGGAAGCACTTGTAAATAATCGACAACACTATGACAAATACGCGCCAATGCTTTGTAGCAAAATCACCAAGGATGACATTATTCATGAAAGAAAGGATACAGAATCCAGAACTGCAGTACAGATAGATCTCCCCTTTGTATCGTCGTAGCATTTCTCTATAGCTACTTCACATTTTCATTGAAATACCCATACAAAGTCCCCATATCGCTTCGTTCCTTCTGTTTTTCTTGGGAATAATCCCCCATAGAAGGTATTCATAGTAGTGCTATGCCCTTTTAACAATGCTTGCGGGCAGTTTCAAATCATACATCAAGCAACCATTCGACGCTATAATGAGCAGGAATACAGGAACATCCAGTCTGATCGTTACTTTGTAATCTCTTTTGGCACTCAGGACCCCAAGCACACCCCGATATCCTTCGCACAGGAGAGCAGGTAGTGATCCTTGGGTATATATTTCACGGGACCGGCGACCTTCTCAAGGGGAACTGTAACTATCTTGTTGTTCTGGAAAGCCATCATGTTCCCCCATTTTTCCTTCATGATCTCCTGGGCACATCGACTGCCGAGAGCGGTGGAGAGCATCCTGTCATAGGGCGTTGGAGTACCCCCGCGTTGTACATACCCAAGAATGGTGACTCTTGCCTCCCTGCCAGTCAAACGCTCCAGATTTGCTGCAAGCTGGGAAGTTCGCGTCTTGAGCATCTCCTCAACCTTGTCCTTGCCATCATCCTCATCAAGCACCTTTGCCATGCTCTTGGACATGGCACCCTCTGCAACCACCACGATGCTGAACTTCTTCCCCTCTCTCGTACGCCTAAGAATTGCGTCGGCAACCACCTGCTCATCATAGGGAAGTTCAGGAAGTAGAATTACATCGGCACCTCCGGCAAGCCCTGAGCCCAAGGCAAGCCAACCCACCTTATGTCCCATGGTCTCCAAGATGATGATTCGGTGATGACTACTCGCGGTACTGTGCAACCGGTCGACCGCCTCGGTAGCGATCATCATCGCTGTATCGTACCCGAAGGATACATCGGTATGCATGACATCATTGTCGATGGTCTTGGGAAGGGTCACAACATTGAGCCCAGCGCTAGAGAGGCGATAGGAATTCTTCTGTGTTCCCCCTCCTCCCAGACATACCAGCCCACTGAGATGGTTCGAATGGTAGTTCTCCACAATGACATCAGTCATGTCCATGACTCTTCCCCCTACCGGCATCTTGTGGGGTTTGTCACGGCTGGAACCAAGAATGGTACCACCTCGTGTTATGATACCGGAGAGATAGGCATCATTGAGCTCGACAAATCGGTTTTCCATCAGCCCACGATACCCGTCCAGGAATCCGATCAGGGTATACCCTCCCTCGTGCAGCAAGGTCTTTCCCACAGCACGGATAGCCGAGTTCAATCCAGGGGTGTCCCCTCCAGAGGTCAGGATACCAATCAGTTTACTCATCCTTGTCACTCCTTTTGTTTGCTTCTTCCCTTGTGCTCTGGGCAAGCAATCGAATTTTTTCTGCCAGCTCTTCATAGAGGCTCTGAAAAGCCAGCGCACTACGCCCCTTCACACGAGAGAGTACCACCGGCCTCTGATTCTCCCCCATTTTCTCTATCTCACTTGCAAACGGTATAATGCTATGGAGCGTCTCTTTTCGTTCCAGCAATGCAGAGGCAGTCTCCACCTGCAACTTCTTTCTCCTGTCAAGCATGGATACCACCACATGCACTGCCATCTTCTGCAGCTGCATACGCTCCAGTTCCTGTACGAGCTGCTCATAGGCAAGCACAGACAATGGCGTTGGAACCACCGGAACCAGCAACAGGTCTGCTGCGTACAAAACATTCTCACTGACCAGGCTCATTGTCGGGGAAGCGTCGATGATTAGCAGGTCATAGTAGCTTTTCAACTCGTCAAGCCGACGTTCCAGCCGATGGTGTGAGTGCTTTTTTGCGTCAAAGAGGAGGGATAGGGAGCGGTACGCGATTGAGGAGGGCAGCACATCCAGTGAAGCGAGCTCCGTTGGCTGTATCTGCTTTATCAGTTGCTTCCCTCCCTTGACAAGAGCCGAGCCGTCGTGGCTCTTCTTCGCTGTCACCTCCAATACATAGGAACTTGAACCCAGTGGGTCCAGATCAAGCAACAAGGTCCGCATTCCAGCCATTGCAGAGAGCACTGCAAGGTTCACACTGATGGTACTCTTCCCAACGCCCCCTTTTATGCTGTATACGGCCATAGTTGTCATGCCATCTCCTCCCAGTACTCACTGCTCAGCTGCCGGTACTCACCAACCAAGTGCTGTACTTCCAGCTCCACATCCACCAGTACATGCAATACTTTCAGTGGCGGCTGCTTCTGTTTCAGCAACAAATCCTGCAACAAAATCAGGTCATGCCATCTTCCAAGCACCTTCTGCAGTGAATTCAGCTGCTCATCTTCCTGCATCCCTGCCATTGTTCTAAGGGCAATAAGGGCTCTTACGCGCCTGCGGACCTTATGCATCGCTTTCACATCCCTGGCTGAGTGTACCGTATGCACTGCCTTGACCAACCGCCTATGACTCTTTGCCACCAATACCTTTGGATGATACCCTGCCAAGGCAAAATGGCTCTCGCGCAGCAAATCCTGCAAATTAGGAATGAGATCGGATGGGATGTCCTTCAACAGTGTGGCGCGATGCTTCTCCATCTTCAGCAACTTGCTCTGTTCCCCTATCTTCCTCTCTTCCAACATGTATCTGAGCACCTGCTCATCACGTAGTCGCCCTGAATCCTGTATCAGTCTCTTGAGCAGTCGCTTCATTTGCTTGCGATCCTCTTTCACAAGCGTCTTGCCAAGCAGGGGAAACAGGTGGTACAGATTGCAGAGCGCCAAGCGGAATGCGTGTAGAGCTTTCTCCTCCTCAATCTGCAACACAGTATCCTTGAGCACCTCCAACTGTTTTTCAGCCCAGCGAATGATTGGGCTTTGGAACAATGCTCTGAAGGCGGGAACAGCAAGCAACCCCTCCACGTGCTCCTGACACCCTGAAAGTGGGAACACCTCAAGGCGCAACTCTTCACTGAAGTATCGGACTTCCCCTACTTCCTGCTCTGCAAGGAGCAGCTTTCCTTCCCATGCAGATGGACTTTCCTTCCTAATTATACGGTAGGGAGAAAACAACTGCTCCCAGGACGAGGGATCTTTTTTCTTCTCAAGCAACAAATAATATGGTCCATCGGTGTTCATACACCCTCCTCATACTGCTTCTGGTACCAGAGATAGAGATCACGTTGGGCACGCGGCTCCTCGATTTCCCCACGTTGCAAGCGTTGATTGAACTGCTCCTCATGCAAGCTGAAGGAAGAAGAAGTATCGTTCCAGTGTGCCTGTAAAAAGAACTCCAGTTCCTCCTTGATCCTGTCGTCGAAGACAGGAACCATGACTTCAATACGCGTATCCAGGTTCCGCTCCATCCAGTCAGCAGAACCAATGAAATAGAGAGGATTCCCCTTGTTGTGGAACTTCACCACCCTGGTATGTTCCAAATAGCGGTCTATCAGGGCCTTCCCCCTGATATTCTGCTGATCCGAAAAGAGTGCCATTGAACAGATTCCCCTGATCATCAGGGTGATGGATACCCCACTGTGCTCTGCCTTGACCAGGTGCTTGATCATACCCTCGTCAACCAGGTTGTTCAACTTCAGCGTGATGGCAGCAGGCCTGCCTTCCCGAACCTCTTCCATCTCCTTCTTGATGAGTGAGATGAACCGCTTTCGGGTGTGGAAAGGTGAGACGATCAGGTACTTGAACCTGATATCTGCAAATCCACGGTCAAGAAGAGAGAAAAGCAGATCAATCTCCTGGGTCAGCTTTGGGTTGGAAGTCAAGAGAAGATGATCGCTGTACTGACTGGCAGTCACCTCATTGAAGTTGCCTGTTCCAATGATGGCAATCTTCTTCTGTTTCTTGCCGCTGTAGCGAGTGATGAGTCCCAGTTTGCTGTGGACCTTCATGCCCTCTACGCCACTGATAAGGGTTATATGCCGTTCACGGGTCAGGATCTCGGTCCACTGCATATTGATCTCTTCATCAAACCGTGCTTGCAATTCAAGGTACAGGATGATCTCCTTGCCGTTCCTTGCAGCATTTCTCAGTGCATTGATGACACTCGAGTTCTCCGGTACCCGGTAGAGTGTCATCTTGATCGCCTGTACGCTCCTGTCCAAGGCTGCTTCACGCAACAGGTCGATGATGCAGTCATAACTCTGGTAGGGCAATGTCACCAGATGGTCCCTTTCATCGATCTGGTCTAGCAGACTTCTTTCTTCCTTCAGGGTGTGGTGTGGCAAGGGTGGCTGCTCAACGAAGTAGAGTTGTGCATTACCCACCTTGGGAAAGTGCAACAGGTCCCTGGCATTGTGGTACCTACCCCCTGGGATGATGATCCTGCATTGGTTCAGTTGGGCATGATCCATGATGTATGCAAGCATAGAATCGGGCAGCTCGCGATCATAGACGAATCTCACCGGATCACCTTGGCTTCTCTGCTTGATGCTGGTGGAGAGCTTCTCGTAGAGGCTTCGGGTAATCTCATCGGTGAGGTCGTACTCCCCGTCGCGGGTAATCTTGATGGTATAGGCATCGTACCGGTCATAGCTGAAGGCTTTGAAGATGTCATCAAGCTTGAATCGAATAATATCCTCAAGCGCTATGAAGTGGTGCCACCCTCCCCGGCTAGGAAGCTCTATGTAGCGTTGTATCAGATCGGTGGGAACCTCGATCAATGCATAGCGATAGTCCTTTGGCCGCTGTCCATCATACATATGCACTGCCAGGTAGAGTGTTACATGCTTGAGGTAGGGAAAGGGAAGCTTTGGGTCAAGCAGAATGGGAAAGAGACGGTTCCGCAAGGTCTGCCTAAAGAACTTTTCCAGGAAGACCTTCTGTTCATCAGACAGGGATTTTTCGTCCACAATCGCAATATGGTGTCCCCTGAGGGTCTTGAAGAGTTGTTCCACCACCCGGTCCATCCGGTCATTGAGCCGCTTAACCTCCTTGAGTATCTGCTTGATCAAGGTCTTCGGGTTGCCACTCTCCTTGAGCTGGTAGTGTTCTGGATCGAGCAAGGCACGATGGATGGAGCCAACCCTGACTGCATAGAACTCATCAAGGTTCGAAGAGAAAATTCCCACGAACTTCAGCCGTTCCATCAAAGGGATTGCCGGGTTCTCAGCGCTCATCAAGACCCGCTCATTGAAACTCAACCATCGCAGTTCACGATTCACGTACACTTTTTTCAATCCCATGGTACGTACACCACCTTCTAAGCGTTCCTCACATTCTCAGTATACGAGCCCCTATGAGACTCTGTCCACGAAGAACTATGAGAAATGTGTTAAAAATATCAATACTGTGCAAGGTATTCACCATAACCACCAATTGCTCATCAGAGGGTGTTTTCCCCTGCAATATTTTGTTATATTGATGACCATGAACGGAGGATTCATGGAAACATTGCTCACACGCTATGCGCAACTTGTCACAGAGGTGCAGTTGAAACTGCGAGATGGGGACAGCCTTTCAATAAACAGTGAGGCAAGCACCCTTGCCTTCGCACGATTGCTTGCAAAAACAGCCTGCCGGGCAACGAGGCAGACAGTCACAATCGTACACACAAATCATGGGAAAGTGGTCGATGCCATCCCCATTGAACCAGAAGAGAAAGAAATATTCCGACCACCGGTACAAGGTGCGGTTATGTGCCATATCATCGATCTCGATGCCCCTCCCTACCTTACCCAAACTGACCTGCAGAAGGCAAGAGAAGAGGTTGCCACCCTTGCTCAGTATGGACATCTTGCAGACCCGGTCTTCCTCGACAGAAGAATTGCGGTTCCCTGGGCGAACATCCCCTACCCTGGACCACGCTGGGCGCTCCATCTTTTGGGAGAGGATGCAAGTGAGGAGGATATGTGGAAACTCTTCACCTCGCTCTATCGGCTTGAAGATGAGCATGGAATCCAGTTCTGGGAAGAACAGGGAAATCTGCTCGCTTACCGAAAAGAGCGGCTGAACAAACAGGGACGGTGCATGATACACTTGGTAGGAGATGGATGGGAGCTGCAATCAACCATGGCAAAAGATACCCAGTGGGCAGGGGGAAGGCAGACCCTTTCCAGCAACCGCTCCTTCTTCTCTTCCCTTCCGGTGCAGGCCCTGCATACTTCCCTCGATGGAAGCAGCACATCTGGAACCTTCCGCGCATCCAGAGCATTCTTTGTTCTGGGCCAGGAGGTCAGGGGAGCCCACTTTGCCGTCTCTGATGGATTGGTGACAGCCTACGGAGCAGAGACTGGGGAAGAAGCACTCTCAGCGCTCTTTTCTGTGGATGAGAATGCCCGACGCGTAAGTGAGCTTTCCCTAGCAGACAACGACACCATAGAAAGCCACTACCTGGAAAAGTCGATCCATCCACACTTCGCTCGTGAGATTACCTCCACGCTTGTCCTGGGAGGATTCTCCCTAGACAATCTCACCACACAAAAGGGGGAACAAGAGGTGAAGGAGAGTGGATTGTCCATGTCCCTGGTACGACTTGAAATCCCCATCGGTGACAGCCATCTCAACCTTACCATTCACAGGGAGGATGGCAGTGAAATGACTGTTGTGGAAGAAGGAATATTTACGGAAGAGGAGCTGGTATGAACCAACAAGAAATTGATCGCTACGCAGATCTTATAATCGAGAAAGGAATCAACCTCCAGAAAGGGAAAGGGGTTGTTGTCACCACTGGAGTGGGTACCTACTATTTTGCCCGTGCCCTCAGCAAATCAGCATACCGCCACGGTGCACGCTATGTACAGGTTTTGCTTGACGACCTGGATGTACTCTCTGAGCGATTGAAGTACCAAGATGAGACTGATCTTAGATTCAATCCCCACTTTCTCAAGGCACTGGACTATGAGTTCATCAGTGAGGGGTGGTCCCATATCAGGATCGACAGCACCGAGGAGCGTCTCGACCATGCTCCCCTCGATGGCAACAAGAACCAGATACTAGGAAAGGCAAGACGCCAGTTCAGTGAGGCAAAGACCAAGAAGCTGATGAGACACCAGCTTCCCTGGTGTGTCTGTGTTGCGCCCGGACCCCTGTGGGCAAAACAGGTGCTGGGCGAACAGGCAACAACCGATGACCTAATGCAGGTGCTATCCCCCATTCTCCTGCTGGACAAGGAAGATCCCCAATCTGCATGGGATGAAAAGGCAGCAATCCTGAGGAAACGACAGGAGTATCTCAACGCCCTTGGAATCGAGACTCTGCACTACCAGAGCAGCAAGAGCGATCTGGTTATCGGATTTACCGACAAGGCACGTTTTACCGGAGGATCAGAGGAACTGCCCGATGGCAGACAGTTCTTTGCAAACCTTCCCACCGAGGAGATCTTCACCACGCCTGACAAACTAATTGCTGAGGGGTACATCACCACCACAAAACCTGTGGATGTATTGAACACCACCACCGAAGAGGTACGCTTTGTATTCAAGGATGGAGAGGTTGTGCAGTATGAGGCGAAGAAGGGTCAGGACGCACTGGACAAGTTCTTCAGTATCGATGAGGGAACCCGCCGCCTCGGTGAGGTTGCCTTGGTGGATGAGACCAGCCCGATTGCCCAGAGCAATCTGGTGTTCAACTCCATTCTGCTCGATGAAAACGCATCCTGTCACCTTGCACTCGGTGAAGGATATCCTTCAGCCCTTGTAGGAGGGGTGGCCCTGGAAACGAAGGAACAGCTGGATGCAGCCCACTGCAACACCAGTCTGATGCATATTGATTTCATGGTAGGTTCCCCAGATATGAAAATTACCGCCCATACCCGTGATGGGAAAGAGGTGGTTATCATGGAAAAGGGTGTTTTTACGTTTTAGTTGAGCTCTTGGATGAGCTTAAGCCCATCGAGGGTGTGCATGGTGGCTATCTGGTTTATCCGGTCAATGAGCGGGGCAATGGTCCTGCTCAGGCCACCGGTTGCAATGACATAGACTTCCTTCCCGATCTCCATCTCGATGCGCTCGATCATGGTCTTCACCATCCCTGCATAGCCGTACATGATTCCACTACGAATTGATTCCTGGCTGTTTCTCCCCAGTACTGAGGGGGGAATCTTCAACTCGACCTGAGGAAGCTGTGCGGTATTGCCAAAGAGGGCGTTCACTGCAGTGACCAGCCCCGGGGCTATGGAAACGCCCAGGACTGAACCATCACTGTCCACAGTAGCCAGCGTGAGGGCTGTTCCAAAATCAACGACAACCACGGCCCGGTCTGGACACGCGTAGTGGGCTTGTGCAAGGTTTGCCAAGAGGTCACTTCCGAGCTCAGAGGGGATGGTATCCCTCTTCAAGCCACTGTGCACCTGGTGATCCACCATAAGAGGTTGCACATCAAACAGACGAACAATGTTCTTCTGCATGGAACGGGTAAGATTTGGAACAACCGAGCTTATTACAGAGCGGTTTATGTCATGCTTGTAGAGTCCAGAGTGGGTCATGAGGCTTTCCAGAACGACAAAATACTCATCGCTGGTCTTCTTCTGGTCACTGTAGATCCTGAACGAATGCAACCATTTCTGTCCGTCATGGACGGCAATGACAATGTTGGTGTTTCCAATATCTACAGCTATCAGCATGCAACCTCCCTAGAGAGCCATGGCATGATGGGAACCGCTATACATCTCATCACGCAAGGCTTTGATGGATTCGTCGTTGAAATAGTCCTCGAAACCTATCATCCTGTCAATGGTACCGGATGGGGTGAACTCTATGATGCGATTTGCAATTGTATCGACAAACTGGTGGTCATGACTGTTGAAGAGAAGGACTCCCTTGAACTCGATAAGACCATCGTTCAGGGCTGTGATCGCTTCCAAATCCAGGTGACTGGTGGGTTCATCGAGGATCAAGCAGTTTGCCTGTTCCAGCATCATACGTGCCAATACACAGCGCACCTTCTCTCCACCACTGAGCACGGTACAGTCCTTGAGAGCCTCATCACCACTGAAAAGCATTCGTCCAAGGAATGAACGGATATAGGTGTCATCCTTGTCAGAACTGTAGGTCCTGAGCCAATCGGTAATGGAGAGGTGTTCAGTGAAGAGGTGTGCGTTGTTCTTGGGGAAGTAGGACAGACTGGTGGTGACACCCCACTCATAGCTCCCCTCATCGGGTTCCATATTCCCACTGAGAATTTCAAAGAGGATGGTCTTCGCATAGTGGTTGGGACCGACGAAGGCGACCTTGTCATCCCCACCCAGGGTGAGGTTGAAGTTATCCAACACCTTCTCCCCCTCAATGGTCTTGGAAAGACCCTTCACCTCAAGGATCTTCTTTCCTACCTCACGCTCAGGCTTGAACGCAACATAGGGGAACCTCCTGCTGGATGGCTTGATATCGTCAATGGTCAACTTGTCAATCAACTTCTTTCGGCTGGTAGCCTGCTTTGCCTTTGCCACGTTGCTGCTGAATCGCTGGATGAACTCCTTGAGTTCTGAGATCTTCTCCTCCCGTCGCTTCTTCTCATCTTTCATCTGCTTAGCAGCAAGCTGGCTGGATAGATACCAGAAATCATAGTTACCGACATAGAGCTGAATCTTTCCGAAATCGATGTCAGCAATATGGGTACAGACGGTATTCAGGAAATGACGGTCGTGGCTCACTACGATAACCGTGTTGTCAAAGTTGGAGAGAAAGTCCTCAAGCCAGTGAATTGACTCTAGGTCCAGGTGGTTGGTGGGCTCATCAAGCAGAAGAATGTCAGGATTGCCGAAGAGTGCCTGCGCCAAGAGGACACGAACCTTGATGTTGTCCTCCACCTCAGCCATCATCTTCTGCTGCATCTCGGTGTTGATGCCCAGCCCATCCAGCATCTGTGCCGCCTGAGCTTCAGCTTCCCAGCCCCCCATGTCTGCAAAGTCCCCTTCGAGTTCTGCAGCCCTGAGGCCGTCCTCTTCGGTAAAGTCTTCCTTTGCATAGATGGCATCCCTCTCCTTCATTATAGAGTAGAGTTGCTCAAATCCCATGATGACGGTTTCCAAGACTGAGTAGTCATTGAAGGCAAAGTGGTCCTGCCTAAGCACAGCCATGCGCTGTCCGCTGGAGATGATGACTTCCCCTGAATCAGGTTCAATCTCTCCACTGAGAATTTTCAGAAAGGTGGACTTTCCAGCCCCGTTCGCCCCGATTACCCCATAACAGTTGCCTGGGGTAAATTTTATGTTGACTTCCTTGAAAAGCACTTGGGTTCCGTAGGAAAGACCAATGTTTGCAGCTGTAATCATGATTTGCAGTTCCTCTTGAATAGTATCCGAAAAAAAAGAGCAACCTGCAAGGCTGCCCCTTCCATATAAACTATAGTTCCTAGGGGAATCGAACCCCTATTTAGAGACTGAGAATCTCCTGTCCTAACCATTAGA
>JBFWKK010000074.1:0-11112 GCA_050252715.1 Sphaerochaeta sp.
TACATGCTGCCTCCCATAAACTGGACAGCATTAGTATAAAGGAAAAGTAGACCCTGTGTTGGACAGAATCTACTTTTTGGAAGAGGCCCTTTTATTCAACTGTCCATTTTATAGGTACCAGTTTATTGCTTATCCTTTTACTGCTCCCATAGTCAGTCCCTTTACCACATACTTCTGGAAGAACATGGTAAGGATGATTGCAGGAGCCATGATGGTAACAGCAGCTGCCATAACAGCACCCCAGTCCACCTCGACATAACTCAAGAAGTTGTAGACTGCGATGGGCAGCGTTCGCGTCTTCTGCTGGCTCAAGACCTGGCTGAACATGAAGTTGTTCCAACTGAAGATAAAGCTCAATGTTGTTGCAGTGACAACACCTGGACCTGAAAGCGGCAACAAGATCTTGAGGAATGCACTCTGCTGGGTAAGTCCGTCCACCATGGACGCTTCCTCGAGCTCCCTGGGAACAGAGTCGAAGTAGGGAGCCATGACCCAAACCACCAAGGGCAGAGCGATCAACATGTGACTGAGGATCAGGGCAGTATAGCTATCCATCAAGCGAAGCCTGGAGAATACAATGTACCACGGCATGAGAAATGAAATGCCTGGCATCAATCGTGCGATGAGAATAAAGACTGAGAGCTTCTTCTGCTTGTATCGGGAGATCGAATAAGCAGCCGGGAGTCCCAAGATGAGGGAGAAGAAGACACTTACCACAGAGACCACCACTGAGTTCTTCATATAGTGCAGAAAGTCCTGCTCAATGAACACACGGTCATAGTTCTGCATGACTGGACTAAATATGAACTTTGGAGGCCAGCTGATGATGTCCACCTGGGTTTTGAATGAACTCATCAACATCCAGACGAAGGGAAACAGAATAGGAATGATGATCAACAAAAGCATGATGGTGAAGAGTATTGCGTGTATGATTTTTCTCTGCATGTCTGTCCTCCTATAACTCGAAAATTCTGCGTACACGCATAACCATCAAGCTGAAGAGCATGACGATTGCAAACAGGAAGACTAGCATGACAGCACTTTGGCCCATCCTGAAATATTCGAAACTATACTTGAATGCCAATACATTCAAGTTCTCCGAAGCATACCCTGGTCCACCCCCGGTCATCGAGTAGATGATATCGTAGGTCTTCAAGGCATCGATTGCGCGAAGAATAACAGCAGTGAGAATGGTCGGCATCAGCATGGGCAGTGTTATGCGGAACAGAACCTGCCTTGCATTTGCCCCATCAACCATCGCCGACTCATAGGGTTCCGTGGAAAGCCCGGCAAGACCAGCAAGCACAATAATGGTAATCATAGGGGTCCACTGCCAGATGTCTACAATAATCAGGGAAGGCATGACAGTGCTTGCATCACTGACCCACCCGCTCTGGGGAAGTTTCAAAACACTCAGAACGTAGTTGAGAATACCGATTGTCGGATCGTAGAACAGATTCCAGACAATACCGATGGCAACAGGGGTCGCTACCAAGGGCAACAACAACAAAGTCTTGACGATGCCTTTTCCTTTGAACTTCCTATTGAGAATGAGAGCCAAGGCAGTGCCAATGACCATTTCAAAAAAGACTGCTGCAAATGTAAAATAGAAGGTTCTACCCATGGACTGAAGAAATCTGGGTTCCTTCAATACCTTGAAATAACTCGAAAGCCCTACAACAGAGAGGGGTCGCCCACTGGTCAATGACCAATCAGTAAAACTAAGAAAGAATGTATACACTACCGGAAATACCATCAGTATTACAACAAACAGTACGGCAGGCAGTGGGAAAATATATCGTAGATTTTTTTCTAGAAAACCTTGCTTGACCATGGGATAACTCCTTGAAATACGATTAGCCGACCGATACACTCGGTCGGCCAATTCACAGTCCTTCCTACCTAGAGTCCGTACTCACCGTCGGCCTTCAACAGTTCATCGACAGCATCTGCCTTCTCGCTGGCAAGTGCCTGGAGCTTGCTTGAAGTACCCTTCGTATTGATGGATTCGATAATGACCTCTCCGATCAAATCACGGGCTTGTCCGACAGAGCTCATGAACGGGCGGTCAAACGGATAACCATTCTTGGCGGCATGTGCCTGGGTTTCCACGAGACCAGGATTCATGACTGCCCTAACCTCAGCATCTGCCCAAGCGGAATCGCGAGCCATGGTGATGTTGGAGAGCATACCTTCCTTGGCAAGGGCCTTGTTGGTTGCCCAATCGAGGAACTTCTGGGCTGCATCCTTGTTCTTGGAAGCGGAGGACATTGCCATTCCCCAGGATACTACGATGAAGGGAGAGTCATCCTTGGGTCCTCTGGGAAGCTGTGCTACCCCGATATCCTCAGCAGGAATCTCTGTCTTCGCTGGGTCAACAATCTGGCCGTAGAAAACACTTGCATCGGTCCACATTGCTACCTTTCCTGCCTGGAATACCGGCAT
Source organism: Sphaerochaeta sp. (assembly GCA_050252715.1). GTDB lineage: Bacteria > Spirochaetota > Spirochaetia > Sphaerochaetales > Sphaerochaetaceae > Sphaerochaeta. The sequence goes on from JBFWKK010000074.1 coordinate 2,446, forward strand.
GACATTCTCCCAGGACATGCTGGTCACGCCCTGTGGTCCATAGTTTCCAAGCAACCTGCCATAGAAACGGGTAGCCTCGACTGCCTCAGGGCTATCAAATACGGCCTTCCCATTTTCCAGGTAGTTGCCACCGTAGTTGTAGATGTAGGAGGAAAGCTGGGTAACAGCTGCTGCACCCTTGCCACGGGAGGCAATACCTGCAATACCATCCTTGTTCAACACGCGTGCTGCATTCTCCAACTCTTCGAAGGTTGTCGGGACAGAGAGCCCAGCTTTACGGAACAGGTCCTTGCGGTAGTACATCACCTGCCATTCGGTTACCAAGGGAACGATGTAAGCCTTGCCATCTTTTCTCCCGATGTCTACCGAGTTTTCTGGATAGTCTGAGAAGTCATAGTTGTCCAAACTCTCATACCAGCCGTTCTTGATGAACATCAAACCTTCCTGCAACGGGCGGGTCATGAACACATCAACCGTTGAGCTATTCGTGGCAAACTCAGTGGTCAGCTTATTGGTGAGCTGGCTCTCCTGCAGGCTCTCATAGTTCACCTTGATCCCCGTCTCTGCTTCAAACTCAGGAATCTTGGTCTTCAGCAACTCACCATAGGGGTGGTTTGCCAACAGGACACGAATCTCCTGTGAACCTGCTTCATCTTTGGTTCCTTGTGCAAATACCGGAGCTACCAGCATTGCGAACAACAACGCAACAACAATAATTCGTTTGGTCTTCATTTCTACTTCTCCTTTTTGTGCATAGACAATTACAACCTTTTGGCTATAGTATAACCCCTTTTTTGGAATTGTATAGCGATAAATGAATATTTTTTTCTCATTGCCTGAATATTTATTTCATACTATACTGAGTACAAGAGGAGCCTATGCAGGAAGTCAGTGCCATCTACACGATCAGGAGCAAGTACAACACGTTGAGCGCAAAAGAGAAGAAGATTGCTGACTTCATTCTTGAGCATCCGAAGGAATCGGTAAACCCAAGCATTGAAAAACTGGCAGATAGGATAGGGATCAGTGAATCAACAATGGTCCGTTTCGCTCGCAAGCTTGGATACAGCGGATACCAACGATTTCGTATCGCTCTGGCGAGGGAGACCATCCCCAAGAACGAACAGCTCTTTGAAACCGAGATAACAGAAGGTGAAGAGGTTGTGGACATGGTCTTCAAGAATGCCCAGCTGAGTCTCTCTGAGACACTGAAGACCATCGACCGTAAAGCCATCAAGAAAGCTGCGCAGCTGATTTCCCAGGCAAGGGCCGTATTCCTTATGGGTTTGGGGGGATCGAACACCCTCGCCCAGGATGCCTATCATAAGCTGATCAGGACAGGAATCAACTGCCAGTACGCAGCAGACTTCCATATGCAACTGATGCTTGCCAGCCAAGCAACCAAAGGCGATGTAGCACTCATCGTAAGCCATACCGGGGAGGGATATGACACCCTGGCCCTTGCGGAAGAACTCAGAAACAATGGGGCGACCTTGATCATTCTGACGAGCAATTTTCGATCCCCTCTGGCAAAACTCGGAAACTATACCCTTGCAGTGAGCCCTTGTTGTCCAAAAATTGTAGCAGAATCCTTCTCCGCCAGAATCACTTCCTTGGTGCTTGTAGATGTCCTGTATGTGGAAATACTTGAGCTCATGGAAAATTCCGGGGTGGAAAATTTGAACAGAATGAGAAATGTTATCGCAAAAAGACGAATTTAGGATGAGGAGAACTATACAGATGAAAGCAGATATCGGCCTTATCGGCCTAGCAGTTATGGGAGAAAACCTGGTGCTTAACATGGAGAGCAAAGGGTTCAGTGTTGCAGTCTACAACCGAAGTACGGAGAAGGTTGACGCGTTCCTCGCCTCACGGGCAAAGGGAAAGCGGATCATCGGCACCCATAGCCTTGAAGAACTGGTTGGACAGCTCCAAAAACCCAGAAAGGTTATGATGATGGTTAAGGCAGGGAGCCCTGTCGATGACACCATCGAAAAGCTCATACCGCTCTTGGAGGATGGGGATATCATCATCGATGGAGGAAACTCCAACTATGAGGATAGCCAAAGAAGGATGTCCTACGTGGAGAAAGAGGGCCTTCGTTATATCGGGACTGGAGTCTCAGGAGGGGAAGAGGGAGCACTCACCGGTCCTTCCATTATGCCAGGTGGTTCCAAATCAGCTTGGGAGGCAGTCAAGCCCATCCTACAGGGGATCAGCGCACATGTCGGGGGAACCCCCTGTTGCGACTGGATCGGGACAGGCGGAGCCGGTCATTTTGTGAAGATGGTGCATAACGGGATAGAGTATGGCGATATGCAACTCATTGGAGAGGTGTATGACCTGATGCATCGGCTGTTAAAGCTTGACAATGAGACGATGAAGAACATCTTCTCCTCTTGGAATGAGGGAGACCTTGACAGCTATCTGATCGAGATCACCAAGGATATTCTTGGCTACAAGGAGGAGGATGGCTCCTACCTGCTGGACAAGATTCTCGACACTGCCGGGCAGAAAGGAACTGGAAAGTGGACCGGGATCAGCGCCCTGCATGAAGGGGTTCCCCTTACCCTGATCGTCGAATCGGTATTTGCTAGAAGTGTATCCAGCCAGAAGGATGAGCGAGTTGCAGCAAGCAAAATCTTCAAAGAGCAACCCAATCACCCTGTACCCGATACCGGAGCGTTCATCAATATGTTGGGCAAGGCCCTCTACGCAGCAAAAATCATCAGCTACGCCCAGGGATTCAGCCTGATCAAGAGTGCCGGGGAGACGAACAGCTGGGATCTGAATCTTGGCGGCATTGCCCTGCTTTGGAGAGGTGGATGCATTATCCGTTCCGCCTTCCTGGATAAAATCAGCCAAGCATTCACGAATGATCCAAAACTTCAGAACTTGATCATGGACCCCTACTTCGCCCAAATTCTCCAAGAGAGTCAACAGAGCCTCAGGCAGGTCGTTTCTGCTGCTGCACTTAACGGCATTCCCACCCCATCCCTCAGTGCCGCCCTCTCCTGGTTCGACAGCTATAGAACGGAGCGCCTTCCGGCAAATCTTCTACAGGCACAGCGAGACTACTTTGGAGCTCATACCTATGAGCGGATCGACCAAAACCGTGGCAAGTTCTTCCATACAAACTGGACAGGACGTGGCGGTAATACCGCAAGCACCACCTATACCGTATAACCACTGGAGGTATACAGATGGCATCTTTCACCCTCACAAAGAAAGAGGACGCATCCCTTGATTTCCTCTCACTTGGAGCCTTGGTAGTACGTCTTGATCCTGGCATTATACCGTTCGAATATGCTCAGCATCTTGATTTGCATGTCTCTGGAGGAGAGTACAATGTTGCTGCGAATCTCAGTAGGGCATTCTCCCAGCGAACAGCCATTGCAAGTGCAATGGTTGACTACCCTATCGGGCAGAAGATTGAAAGTGAGGTCAGGAGAATGGGAGTGAAGGCGTTCTACAAACGCTTTGCCCATGATGGGGTCAGAGGTCCCAACATGGCCCATGTATACAGCGATCGTGGGCAGGGCCTTCGAGCCCCTGTGGTGTTCTACAACCGCAGCAACGAGGCAGCAGCATTGCTCAACGAGAAGAGTTTTGACTGGGATGCCATTTTTACAGACAAGGTGCGTTGGTTTCATAGTGGAGGCATCTTCAGTGCACTCTCCCCTACCATTCCATCCTTAATCATACAATCGATGCTGAAGGCAAAAGAGCAGGGAGCAGTTGTCTCCTTTGATCTCAACTACCGCCAAAAGCTTTGGAAATCCATTGCTGAATCTGGCGAGGATCCACAGAAGGTTGCCCAAAGGACACTCTCAGCCATAGTTGAACATGTGGATGTACTCATCGGCAATGAGGAGGATTTGCAGCTGGGACTCGGCCTGAAAGGTCCTGAAGTTCATAAGCGTGACAAACTGGATCCTTCCTCTTTCTATGCAATGATGGAGACGGTTTCAAAGCGGTTTCCTTCGATCAAGGCAGTGGCAACAACCATGCGGGAAGTACAGTCAACCAATCGCCACCGATGGAGTGCGGTGCTTTACCTTGATGGGAAAGGATACCAGGCACCTACCTGTGACCTGGACATCTATGATCGGGTTGGAGGCGGTGACGGCTTTGCCAGTGGTCTGATCTACGGATTGCTGGAGGAGAAAGAACCACAAGAGGCACTGCAATTGGGATGGGCTCACGGTGCCCTTCTGACCAGCTACCCCGGAGATACCACCATGGCCACCTTGGCTCAGGTGGAAGCACTTGCCCAAGGGGGCAGCGCACGAATACAGAGGTGATCATGCAAGCACTCGTACTCACAGACTATAAAAAACTGGAGATACAGGAAGTAGAGCGACCTGTTATTACCAGTCCCACCCAGGTGCTCATCCGGATCAAGGCAGCAGCAATATGCGGCAGTGATGTCCATGGGTATGATGGATCGAGCGGACGTCGCATCCCTCCCATTATCATGGGACATGAGGGAAGCGGCATTATTGAGGAGATTGGATCGATGGTAACCGGCTTTTCAGTTGGCCAGCGAGTCACCTTCGACTCCACCATCTACTGTGGAAAGTGCGACTACTGCAAGCAAGGCTTGTTTAATCTCTGTGACAACAGAAGGGTGCTTGGGGTAAGTTGCCAGGAGTACAAGCAGGACGGCATCTTCGCAGAGTATGCCTTGGTGGAGGAGCGCGTCTTGTTCCCTCTTCCAGACTCTCTGGATTTCGTACAGGCCTCCCTCGCAGAACCTGCCGGTGTGGCAGCCCATGCAATCTCCCTTGCCCATATCACTCTTGCAGATGATGTGGCTGTAGTTGGGGCCGGTCTTATAGGCCTGTTGATCATCAAACTGCTGAGAACCATGACCAGTGGCACCATTATTGCTCTGGATCTTGATGAGAACAGAAGAAAAAAGGCCCTGGAGGTAGGGGCAGACCAAGCGCTCGATCCAAATGACAGCAATCTGAGCCAGAAGGTACTTGAGATCACTGACGGCCACATGCTCCCGCTCGTCTTTGAGGCAGTCGGGGCTACAGATCCTGTACAGACAGCCATCTCCTTGGTGAAAAAGGGTGGTGAAGTTGTCTTGGTTGGTAATATCAGCGCTGAGATCAAACTCCCCCTGCAGAGCGTGGTTACACGCCAGATCAGGTTGCAGGGAACCTGTGCGATCAACGGAGAGTATCCCTCAGTACTGAAAATGATGGCATCCAGGAATCTGGTGGTGGATGACCTCATCAGCAAGGTGGTTCCGCTGACAGAAGGCCCAGCCATGTTCGAAAAACTCTATAACCGAGAGGATAACCTGCTCAAGGTTGTACTGGTCCCTTAAGAAAAGTGAGGTAGTCATGGTCCGTTATGCACTGATAGGATATGGAAAGGTTGCCCATATTCATGCAAAGGCAATCCGGGAAGCAAGAGAGAGTACCCTGGTTGCAGTATGGGGTAGAGACAAAGAGAAGGCAGAGGCATTTGCAGCTAAGTGGAATATTTCTGCTTACATTGATATGCCTCGCATGATCAAGGAAGAACAGGTTGATGCTGTCATTGTCACCACTCCTCACCCACTGCACGCAGAGCATGCCATTACCGCGCTCCAGGCTGGATCACATGTATTGGTTGAGAAACCGATGGCACTCACCGTTAGTGAGTGCGATGCCATGATCGAGGTTGCAAAACAAGAGAAGAAACAGCTTGGAGTCATCAGCCAACGACGTTGGTTTCCTGCGTGTCAACGAATCAAGAAAGCAATAGATGATGGTAAACTGGGAAAGCCCATGATCGGACAGGTCACCATGCTTGGCTGGCGTGACGAGGAGTACTACAACAGCGATCCATGGCGTGGCAAGTGGGACAGTGAAGGTGGCGGGGTATTGATCAACCAGGCTCCTCACCAGCTGGATCTGCTTTGCTGGTTTCTTGGACCGGTGAAGGAGGTCTATGCACAGTGGGACAACATAAACCACCCCTATATTGAGGTGGAGGATACTGCGGTAGGAACGGTTCGTTTCGCCAGGGGAGCTGTCGCTTCCATCCTGGTCTCCAACTCACAGAAACCCGGAATCCATGCAAAGGTTCATGTCCACGGATCAAGTGCAGCATCGGTAGGGGTGCAAACCGATGGAGGGGCAATGTTCATCGCAGGCAGGAGCACCATTGCAGAACCTCCCGTTACCGATCTCTGGACCATTGAGGGAGAAGAGCAGTATCTCACTCGCTGGAAAGAGGAGGATACCGCTCTATTCAATGCAATAGACCCCGTTGCCTACTTTTTCACGCTCCAACTTGAGAATTTTAGCCAAGCACTCGAGAAAGGAACCGCACTCATCTCCAGGGGGGAGGAAGGAAGAGAGACGATAAAGCTTATCGAGGGCATGTACAGGAGCCAGAGAGAAGGCAAGCCTGTGAGATACGAATAATCTACCAAGTTGCGTACTTTCTGCCTCTCCTTTGGAGGTATCAGAAGTGCTTAACACGTAGTTGCATTTCCATATCTGTCATCCATACATCTTAGTACCTACGAATTCATTGGTGTGCTCTATGTTTTCTGTTGCTCTCTCTCTTCCTTCAGCAGTTGGTACACAGTGGCAACCAGCGGAACCCCGAACAAAATCCCTGGAATACCAAAGAGGCCTCCACCAAGAATGACAGCAGTGAAGACCCACACCCCAGGAAGTCCTACAGAGGTACCTACCACCCTTGGGTAGATGATATTGCCTTCCAATTGCTGGAGAATGACCAGGAACAACACAAAGAGGAGTGCCGACTGAAATCCTTGGCTGAAAAGCAGGACAAACCCGATAGCCCCTCCCAGATACGCACCTACAAGGGGAATGATTGCAGTCATACCAACCACAGATCCTACGGTAAGAGCATAGGGGAAACGGAAGACCAACATACCAAGTGTACAGAGAGACCCAAGGATTAGTGCCTCTACAAACTGCCCGGTGAAAAACTTGCCGAACGTCCTGTTTGCCACAATTTTCACATGTATAATTGTCTGGCAGTACTTATTTGGAATAAATCGATCCATCAGATAGCGAACCTGAGAAAGTAATCTTCTCTTGCCAAAGAGCAGATAGAGACTGAAAACAAGAGCGATGGCCCCATTCACCACCCCGTTTATCGCCCCGCCGAGAAGAGAGAATGCATAGTCGGTAATCTTTGGAGATGATGCTTTCAAGTTCTCAACGAAGGTGTTCACGTACTCTTCAATGATGGCAAACCCTTGTTCCAGCTCAGGCCGTGTCTGCATGAACTGTTCCAAGGACGAGACCGTCTCTTGGTAGAGCACCGGTAAGTTGGTACTGAACTGCTTTACCGCCAACCCCAACTGGGGAATAAGCAGAACCAAAACGCCGGTAATCAGGGCAAGAAAGAATATGAGGGATATGAACACGGCAAGTACCCTCGAGGCAAGCGGCTTTTTCAGCTTTCCAAAAACCTTTCTCTCCATCCACTTGGCCGGAATATCCACCAGATAGGCAAACACAATGCCAAGCAAGAGCGGCATAAGCAAGCGCCAAAGCTTCATTACTCCCGCCTGAACGAGTGAGAAATGCACTACTGCAAGGGTAAGCAGTGCAGCAATCCAGAGAAGCCGTACGATACTGCGATAGGTTTTCTTGTCCATCATGAAAGAGAGTATCGCATAAGAGAAGTAGGGTTGCAATGTAGAGAACCTTGAGAAACACCTGTGGTATACTGAGGGACAGAAATCAGGAGGACTCATCATGGCCCAAGAGCTACGGATCATCACCACTGGCGGTACGTTCGACAAACAGTATGATGCAATAAGCGGGGAGTTGACCTTCCGTGAGTCCCAACTTCCGAGAATTTTGAACCAAGCCCGCTGTACCTTGAGCATTCATCTGGAAGGACCTCTGGCTGTAGACAGCCTGTTCATGACCGATGAGCAACGATTGGAGATAGCGCAAACCTGTTTGCATAGTGCAGAGGAGAGGATTGTGGTAATCCACGGCACTGACACCATGTGCAGGACTGCTGCTGTCATTGCATCGGTATTGGAACAGGATACAACCAAGACGGTAGTCATGACTGGTGCCATGATCCCCTACTCATTGGAAAACTCTGACGCCGTATTCAATCTAGGGTGTGCCATTACTGCTGTAGGGCTCCTTCCACCCGGGGTGTACATCACCATGAGTGGAAGGGTGTTCCCTTGGAACAACTGCAGGAAAAACAAGGATAGAGGAGTGTTTGAGACCATTACCTAGGCGATGGTTGCTCGCATGTTGAAGAGAGGGATACCTGAACATGTTCATGGGATGCTTTTAGGATGCTCTCCATGACATCAACAACATGACGAGTCAAATCTCCATTTGCGCGGTGATTTGTGCCATTCTCAAGAGATTCTGCGATATCTGCAACACCAAGACCACGGGAGTTCTCTGGATAGTCATAGAGCAGAGGCAGATCAGTCCAATCCTTCTCCCCCATCCTGCAGAAGGAAATGGGACCTCCGAAGGTATTGGGTTATTCGCTGTTTCTGGTGGGTAAGACTCAATTGGGTATTCATGATTAGAGGGTAATTTGCTATGGTTAAAGCAAGGAGCATGGCAGATGATCGACCCGCATATTCAGAAACTTTTCAGCCTAGGATTAGGCCTTGAGGAACCTTGGCGCATCACTTCACTG
>JBFWKK010000075.1:0-11080 GCA_050252715.1 Sphaerochaeta sp.
GTCAGTTCGGTGGGGTTCAGTCTCTACTACATCCTTTCGGTCAAGCCTGCACGGATGGAGAGGACAAAAGGGCCGAAGGCCTACCAGCTTGCCGCAAGGTACCGGATGATCTGCTCGGTGTATATGGGAGTAGCGTTTGTCAATTTCGTGCTCTACCGCTGGCTTCCCCTCTCCTTCGACCCCTTCCCGCTTCGTTTTCCCTGGCCGTATTGGCTGAGCATCGCCATTGCACTGGGTATTGGCATTCCTGCAACCATCCTCATGGTGGTTGCCATCAGGGATGCGGGCAAAGAAACGCTTGCACCAGAGAAGGACCATACACTCTATACAGGCATCTATGAGAGCATCAGGCATCCGCAGGCACTGGGAGAGCTCTGTATATGGTATGTTGTTGCCTTGCTGCTGGACTCGCCTTTTCTTCTCTGCATCTCTGTTCTCTACACTCCCCTCTGGATCCTGTGGTGCTTCCTGGAAGAGAAGGATCTGGTCATTCGCTACGGGAAGAGCTATGAGCAGTACCGCTTGAGAACGGGGATGTTCATACCCCGGTTTCATCTCAACAAGCAGTAAGTATTACAATATTTTGCACTCCCTGTTTCATATCCATGCTTCTTACATTGAAAAGACTACCCTTGATGTTTCCTAAGACTATTGCATGGCTAGCCGTTAAGAAGTCCATGGGAACGATGTAGGATGAATGTATTTACGCTTGCATAAAAATCCATTTTCTGAATAGAATGATTGAAAGACAAAGAAGTCCAATACGCTTATCGCGTTGTTGGGCTTCTTTTTTTTCACCTTGGGAGGAAGTGCGATGAGCATACTGCACAATGCAACGCTTGAATTACAAGTAATCAATCCGAATCCCTACCGAAGGAAACCGATTCTTTTATAGGAACAAATTGCCAGATCTGTATGACTTCGATGCTTTGCAGGGAGAAATTGTCGTGTTATAAAGTAAGAGGTCTTACCTCTTACCTTATGGAGAAACTATAGTAATGAATGGATCTATCTCAAGAATCAAACCGGTTAGCAACAGTTCAGTGACAGAAAAGACTCGGCGTAACCTTCTGGAATTCATCGATGCTGAGTATTCCGCCGGTCGATATAAACTTCCCAGTGAGGTCATGCTGGCCGAAGCTTTGCAAGTCAGCCGTATTTCACTAAGGGAAGTATTGAAGGAATTGCAGCAGGAAGGGGCCATCTACTCAATGCACGGCAAAGGAACCTTCATCAATTGCAATTACAAAAGTCTCAAAGTGAAACTCACACCAGCGGTGGAATTCGAACAAGCAATCAACGCTTGTGGATATGAGGCATCGGTCTCAGTAATCTCACTCAAGCTGGACAAGCCGGATGAAACCACTGCCAAGGAACTTGACCTCTCGGAAGATGAACAAATTTATACTGTCTGCAAGGTCTTTTTTGCTGATACCATCCCTGTAATTTTTTGTGAGGATATTTTCCCCCAGTACCTTCTGTCTGGCAAAAGTCTGACAAAAGAGGAAATTGCTCGATCCACCTTTGACATTCTTCTGGAAAAAGGAGATGTCCGGGTTGAAAGTGACATTGTGGATATTCGCGCTTCCTTGAGCAGCGAACTCTCTAATTTCAGCTCATATTCAAACATGGAACCGCCGATTCCATTGCTCTATCTGGAATCAGTCTACTATACGGCACACCAAATCCCTGTACTTAAAGTGAATGCATATTTCGATACCCGATATATCCGACTGAGCATGCTCAGACGGCAACAAGTATATTCAGCGGAATAATTAAGGAACCACTCATGGACAAAACTGAAATAACACTATATCTGAACGGAAAGAAAGTCACCTTTATGGCCGATCCCATGCAACGCACCGTCGACCTATTGCGCTCTGACTTGCATCTCACCGGGACAAAAGAAGGGTGTGGAGATGGAGATTGTGGGGCCTGCACCGTCGCCCTCGGCTCATGGGAAGAAGGAATCTTCGTCTACCGTGCCGTGGCTTCCTGTCTTCTACCGGTCGCCAAACTACAGGGAAAGAGTCTTGTTACTGTTGAAGGACTTGCCTCAATGGGTTCCCTTCACTGTATTCAGGAAGCTATCATCGATACCCATGGTGCACAATGCGGATTCTGTTCCCCAGGATTCATCATGTCATTCTTTGCACTCTTTGCCATGAACCCGGTTCCATCGATCGAAGATGTTGAGGTAGCTCTACAAGGCAATATCTGTCGTTGCACTGGATATGAGGGCATCAGAGGTGCAGCAATGAAGATGATTGGGTACCAAGGAAAATCCCAGTTCGTTCCTGACCAGATCAGGGCGTGTGAGATGCAAGTACGTTCCCTCCCCAAAAAGGTGGAAAGCAAACACTATATAACCCCAACCGATACACAGGAGCTTCTGAAAGTTCTATCTGCCAGAACAAACGCTACTTTGGTTTCCGGCCTTACTGATCTTGCGGTTGCGTATCACAACAAGGGTGTACAACCTACCTCCATCATTGACCTCTCCCTTCTGGAGGAGTCGAACAAGATCTATTGCAATGAAGAAGGGCTTCACCTCGGAGCGACCGTCCCTTTGGAACGATTGGTTTCTGACCAAACAGTTCTGGCGGTGCTTCCCGTATTTGCCAAACTGGAAAAACTCATGGCATCAAAGCAAATCCGTAATGTTGCCACGATAGGAGGCAATATTGCAAACGCCTCCCCAATTGGAGACAGCTTGGTCCTCCTTGCTGCAGCAAATGCCATTGTTGTCTCCGTTGATCCACAGGGAACCATGCATAAGCGACCTCTGAGAACCTTCTATACCGCCTACAAGCACACCCTCATGACCGAGCATGAAGTAATCCTTGAGGTATTGGTCCCACAGCTTCCCCCGAATTCCTCTCTCACTTTCCAGAAAACGGGGAAGCGATCAGCAGTGGATATTGCCACGGTAAACAGTGCTTCCCTGATGGTCTACTCAGGCAAGTCAATCATACATTGGGAACTGTGTATCGGAGGCGTTGGGCCCACGATTGTCCTGCTTGATCTTGTCAAGGAACAGATCAGTTCTGATAGTCCTCTTGAGGAAGTCCAGAAGATGGCAGCACGCTGTGCTGCTTCTGTAAACCCTATCAGCGACGTTCGTGGTGCCGCTTCCTACCGTTCCCGCTTGGTCGCATCCCACATCTTATCTCATTTCCTCGTGCAAACAGGTAAGGAGGATCTCCTATGAACAATAAGCGAAGTACGAACCTAAGGCCTTTGGTTACCGGTGAAGCTCGTTTTTCCGGCGAAGCCGAACGCTTGGATACCTTCTTGTATGCATATCCTGTGGTCTCGCCTGTTGCACATGGTCGTCTTGCCTCTCTCGATTTTTCCCAAGCCCGAGAAATCGAAGGATATGTATGCCATTTTGATGCCTCAGGGATTCCCGGCAAGAACGCAATCGGGGCGGTGACTCGGCTAGAAGAGCCCTTGCTAGCGGTGGATGAGGTTCACTATATCGGCCAGCCTATCGCAGTGGTGGTTGCCCAAAACCAGGCTGCAGCCAGGAATGCAGCACGGGCAGTGAAGGTAATGGTAGATCCACTTCCCGCCATTATTTCCGTGGAAGAAGCAATCGACCAAAAACAATACTATGAAGACCCGATGACAGTCGCTTGCGGCAACTTGCAAGAGGGATTTGCCCAATCTCATGCTGTTGTGGAGGGTAGCTTTGCTTCCAAGGAACAAGAACATAGTTATATAGAGACTCAGCGTGCGTTCGCCATGCACGGGGAACACGGGCAGGGTGTCAAAATACACTGTGGAACACAGGCTGTCACCGATGTCCAGGAAGTGGTGGCACTGCTGCTCAACCTTCCTCTCAATGCCGTTGAAGTGGATGTGGTGCGTGTTGGGGGGGCTTTCGGAGGAAAAGAGCGTGGAGGAACGATGTGGGCAGGAATTGCTGCACTCGGCCTTCTGAAAACCGGATGCAATTGTGCTGTCATACTTGATCGGGCTGACGATCTTGCCTGGACAGGGAAGCGTCATCCCTATCTGAGCAATTATAAGGTTGGCTTCGACAAGAACGGAGTGATAACCGCCTTCACGGTCGATATGTATGCCAATGGCGGCTATTATGAAGATTTCACCATTGCCATCATGGAGCGTGCTGTATTGGGGATCTGCGGCCCGTATTATTTGCGGAATGCCAGGATCACCGGCTATAGTTGTCGTACCAACCTACCTGCAAATACTGCATTCAGGGGGTTTGGAGCCCCACAAGCCACGCTTGTAATGGAGACTATTCTCGCCGACATTGCCCACTCACTTCACATGGATGTCTTCGATGTGCAAAGAGCCAACTTCATCCAGAATGGACAGAAAACCCCGTACGACATGGTGCTGGAGGAAGTGGCAATTCCACAGATAACCGAGAAATTGCTTGCAACGAGTAATGCTGTTGAACTCAGAAAATCATGTGATGCATTCAATGCAAACCATCTGTTCAGAAAACGAGGCTTGGGATTGGTTCCCGTCAAATATGGTATAGGATTTACGGCTACTTTTCTCAACCAAGGAAATGCCTTGGTGTATGTTTATACCGATGGATCGATAAGCGTTACTCACGGGGGAATAGAGATGGGACAAGGTCTCTATACCAAGGTGGAGAAAATCGTCGCAAAAACCCTTGGGGTTCTGGATGAACAGGTAACTTGCGAAAGTACCAACACCAAGCGCATCGGTTGCGTAGCATCCACTGCCGCTTCTACGGGCACTGATCTCAATGGAGAGGCTGCACGAATTGCGGCCTCCCAAATCAGGGAGACCATGGCAAAGGCTGCAAGCCAACTCCTGTTTGAAACTCATCAACTTGCACCGGCACCCGAGTATATACGTTTCGAGGAAGGCCAGTGGTGGGATATTCGCATGGCACAGGTTAAGCAGCCTTTCACCTCCCTTGCATCATACTGCTACTTCAATCGCTACAATCTTGGTGCCCAGGGTCACTATGCCACCCCAGGGCTGAAATACGATTTGCAGTCGGGAAAAGGTACACCGTTCTCTTACTTCACCAACGGGGTCTGCTTGGCAATGGTGGAAGTAAACACCCTTACCGGTGAGTATACCTTGGAAGAGGTCCATCTTCGCCATGAAGGTGGCAGAATCATCGACTACGAAATTGATCGCGGACAAGTCGTCGGTGGCTTTATGCAAGGAATGGGATATGTGACGATGGAAGAGATTCTCCATTCCAAGGAAGGCAAGGCGCTTGCTACCTCGTTCTCCACTTACAAGGTCCCGCTGATCACCGATTATCCGAAAGTGATGCAGGTCGATCTGGTTCCTTGTGACGATGCGATCTGCGGGGTCTTGGGTTCCAAGGGAGTCGGCGAGCCGCCACTCATCTACGGAGTTGCTGTCTTCAACGCTTTGCGTGATGCCATCGAAGCGGTGGAAGCGCATCAGAAGAAGGCAGGGCTGAAGCATCCTGCCACAGCAGAACATGTGCTCGAGGCAATATTGGAGCTATAGGGGGTCCTACATGCCTGTCAGGCATGTTTTTCATAGAGCAATCCAAACAGTAGAGGTATTTGTATGAAGAAAATGATTCTCCTTTCACTGGTGTGCTGCATCGTTGCTTCGATGGCTTTTGCAGGAGGTGCAAAAGAGAGCACAGCTGCGGCGACAGGGCAAAAGGCATTGAAAATTGCCGTAGTTCTTCCTGGAAAAATCGATGATGTCTCGTTCAACCAAGCTTTCTACGACGGAATGAAAAAGATTGAAGGAGAATTGGGTTCCGCTATCGAGGTTACCTACGTTGAGGATGTATATGAGGTTGCAGACATTGAGCCGGCATTGATGGATTTTGCTTCACGCGGGTATGACTTGATCTTCGGTCACGGCTTCCAGTTCATGGAGCCGATCATCAAAGTTGCAGAGCAGTTCCCCAAGGTCCACTTTGCTCTTGGAACCGGCTACAAGACCGTGAGCAACTCCTGTGTCTATGACGTACACCTTGGTCAGGGCGGCTATATGATGGGGGCACTTGCTGCCATGATATCAAAGACCCAAAAGATCGGTGTTATTGGTGGTGGTGAGGCTTCTGAGATCTATCGTGGTCATGAAGGATTCAAGATGGGCGCCAAGACAATCAATCCAAACATTGAAATCCAGGAGTACTACACCGGTGACTGGAGAGATGCCGCAAAAGCAAAAGAAGGTGCCTTGGGCATGTACGACAGCGGCGTTGATATCATCTGGCATAGCGGCGACGGAATCGGCCTTGGAGTGGTAAATGCCGCCCTTGAAGCAAACAAGCTGGTTCTCTCCAACGTAGTGAGTCAGCATGTGCTTGCTCCGAACAATGTGGTAAGCGGTATTGATTACCAATGGGACCTGGTCATCCGTCAGATTGTTGATGATGTCATGAAGGACAATTTCATGAATCGCCAAGATAAGTTCTACTGGATTGAGGTTGCCAATGAGGGCCTCCAGATTTCTGATTTCCACCAGTTCAAGGATCAGTATCCTGCTTCGGTCTTCGAAAAGCTCGAGCAGATTCAGAACGACATCTTCACCGGTAAAATTGTGATCCCTGAGTTCGTGAAATAGACTCATCGTTCAGGAGGAGGTATGCGTACCTCCTCCTATGGATAGGAGGTACGATGATGGACACAATTGCAGTCCAAATGACGAACATCTCAAAGTATTTTGGCAGCCAGGCAGCAAATGATTGCATAGACTTCACGGTACGTCGTGCATCAGTACATGGACTTCTGGGTGAGAATGGCGCAGGCAAGACTACCTTGATGAATGTGTTGTTCGGTCTGCAAGCTGGTGATCGGGGGAGCATCATGGTTAAGGGGGAAAACCTTTCTCTCGACCACACTCCCCTGGAGAGCATGAAACTGGGTATTGGCATGGTTCATCAGCATTTCAAGCTGGTACGAACCATGACTGTGACAGAGAACTTCTTGCTTGGGCTCAAGCTCAAGCGGTATCCGTTGCTCAATCCAAATGTGGTACGGAATCGAATACTCCAACTCTCAGAGCGCTTCTCCCTTCAAGTGAATCCTGATGCGTATATCCATACTCTCAGTGTAGGAGAACAGCAACGCGTTGAGATACTCTCTGCCCTCTATAGGGATGCCGACATTCTTATTCTTGATGAACCGACAGCGGTGCTTACGCCCCTTGAAGCTGAGCAATTGTTCACCATCCTGAGGAAATTGCGCAGCGAAGGGACGTCCATCATACTCATCAGTCACCACCTGGAAGAGATCCTTCAGATAGCGGATGAAGTCACCATTCTCAAGGCGGGAAAAGTGGCAGGAAGAAAAGCCATCGAGACTTCTACCCAGGCAAAAGACCTATCGCGGATGATGGTCGGTCGCGATGTACTCTTCGATTTCACCAAAGAACAAAAGCCTGCGGGAGAAGATGTATTGGTGGTGGACCATCTCTGTGCAAGAAACGATAGAAACCTTGAAGCAGTCAAAGAGATTTCCTTTTCGGTGCGAGCAGGAGAGATTCTTGCTGTAGCAGGCGTTGACGGGAATGGGCAACGTGAGTTGTGTGAGACGCTTGTAGGATTGAGAAGACCTACAACGGGAAGCGTAGTGCTGAATAAGGAACAGATTACTGAGGCCACTCCACTTGAACGCATCAAAAAGAAAATTTCGTATATTCCGGAAGACAGACAACAAACAGGTTTGGTATTGCCTTGGTCAATCCAAGAAAACCTCATGCTGAAACAGTTTCGTGAACAGCCTATCAGCAACCGATTTTTTCTGCGAAAACGGGCAATAAGGACAGAAGCAATGCGCTTGCAAAAGACATTCTCCATCAAGTGCCAAGGAGTGGAAGAACCTGTAAAAGATCTGAGCGGAGGAAACCAACAGAAAGTGATTCTTGCCCGTGAGTTGGATGTTCATCCAAGACTTCTGGTCGCATGCCATCCCACCCGAGGCTTGGATGTAGGGGCAATGGAGTATGTGCGCCAACAGATGCTTGAGCTACGGGATGCAGGCTGTTCCATCCTGATGGTAAGTGCCGATCTGGAAGAGATCTTCCAGATTGCAGATAGAATCTTGGTCATGTATGAGGGAAAATCCATGGGGATCGTGAATCCCAACCAGGGAGTCGAATTGGTTGGACATATGATGGCAGGAATCAGAATTGCGGAGGAGATGGCATGAAACTGATCAAGAAACTACTCATCAAGGTATACCCTTCCCTCTTCTCAGTACTAGCAGCCCTAATCATTGGTGCTGTAGTACTCATTCTCAGTGGATTCAATCCTATCATCAGTTATCAGACCCTGTTCCAGGGAGCCTTTGGATCTCCCTATGCAATAAGTGAAACGTTGGTCAAGATGATCCCGATTCTCATCATCAGTTTGGGAACAAGTGTTGCTTTCCGCAGCAAGCTCTGGAATATCGGAGGAAATGGTCAATACACCATAGGTGCGATTGTCTCGGTTTTGTTCTGTGTGTATATTCCGCTGCCTTCTTTTCTGGTGCTTCCTCTCTCACTCATTGGTGCAGTATCAGCAGGCTTGTTGTATGGAGCCTTCATTGGGTTGATGAAGGCAAAGCTCAACGCAAATGAAGTCATCACCACCCTCATGTTCGACTATATCGTTGCCTTTTTTCTCAGCTATCTGGTGTATGGTCCGCTCATGGACCCCTTGGGACATGGGTTTCCCCAATCCTGCCTTGTTTCCAAGTCCCTGTTGTTTCCCAAGCTGATCAGCGGAACGCGGCTGCACACGGGGCTTTTCATTGCCCTTCTGATGGTGATCCTGCTTACACTCTTCTGGAAATCAAAACAAGGATTCACCCTTCGATTGGTGGGAGAGAACCGAAGGGTCGCTCAGGTCTGTGGGGTGAATGTGGATTTTCAGATTATCCTTGCACTCAGCATCTCTGCAGGATTTGCTGCCTTGGCGGGCTGGGTTGATGTCTTGGGTATCCATGGACGTCTACAGGACAACCTTCCCGGCTCCTTAGGGTCCATCGCCACAGTCGTAGCTCTCTTGGGAGGTTTGCATCCGTTCGGTATCTTGGTCTCCTCTTTATTGTTCAGCGCCTTGGTGGTTGGCGGAGCAAGCATGCAACGCTTTTGTGGAGTTCCTGCGTCCATGGTTACCATCATCCAGGCATTGGTAATCATTTTTGTCATCAGCAGCTCGCTCTTTGATTGGAAGAAACTGAGAAGGAAGGCCGCCGTATGAATATAGATTTTATCATTAGTTTGCTCTGTGGAACCCTAAGGACGAGCACCCCGATTATCCTGGCTGCCCTTGGACAGGTATATACCCAGAAATCGGGAATCATGGATCTTTCGGTTGAAGGAACCATGATCATCGGTTGCCTTGTGGGATTCATCGCAGCTTTCTTTACCGAGAACCTTGCCCTTGGGCTGATATTCGCCGCAATGGCTGGATTGTTGATGGGTTTGTTTATGGCATTTCTTTCCATCACGGTAAAAGCGAACCAAGTCATTGCCGGCACAGCATTGACGATGTTTGGCACAGGATTCGCTTCTTATCTGTATCGAGTGGTGTTCGGAGTGCGAAAGCTTCCTCCGGTAGTACAGAATTTCAAAGCCATCGACTTTGGCCCTTTGAGTGAAATACCAATTCTCGGACCAATCCTCTTCAATCACAACATTACCTTCTACGGTGTAATTCTTCTTGTATTCGTCACGTGGTTCATCATGGACAAAACGGTATTCGGTCTTCAGGTCAAGGCTGTTGGCGAAGACCCGTCTGCTGCCGATGCAAAAGGAATTAAGGTACCTTTGATCCGATACAGCAGCGTAATGCTTGGAGGTATCTATTCTGCCCTTGCAGGAGCCTCGATGTCCCTTGGATATATGAATACTTATACTGATCATATGATTGCAGGGCGAGGATTTATAGCCATTGCAGTGGTGGTCTTCGCCCGTTGGCTTCCTTTCCGAGTACTCTTCGCTGCCTTGCTCTTCGGCATGGCCAATACCTTACAGATGCGATTGCAATCCATCGGGGTAGAGGTTCCTTCCCAGGTGTTGCAGGCATTGCCTTATATTCTGACGGTGATTGTCTTGCTTGGAGTCTCAAAGCATGTCAATTTTCCCGGAGGATTTGGGGTCCCGTACTCCCGGAGTGCAAAATGAAAACCATATTGCGCCTCACACTCCTGTTTGTACTGTTGCTCTCCATTTCCTGCACCACGGGGCACACGTCCATAGGCACGTATACGCATGCAAACTTCACTCATGCTGCACAGAGAACCCAGAACTTCATTGATGCCATCAATCAGAATCAGAGTGATATCGTGTATGATATGTTGTGTGAGGAGTATCGCAATCAACTTTCCAAAGATGAGTTCGTCAAGCGATTCGCAGACGATCGGAGCTATCCTTACCTTACCCCACTCTACCTGCATTTGGTATCCCTCACCATTCCCCAACGCAGTGATGGCCAAGTTGCCTGCAGTGTGGCTGCACGATTGGAAGGGGAATTCTTCAGGTTTTCCATCCGCTATGAACAGGGGGAGTATTACTTCCTTGTGTTCGGCGAATTGATCGATGGATCATACCGTGAAAAATTCCCCAACCAGGTGGTAAAATGGATCTGATACTGCCTACCCCTAGCGACAATATACCTTGACGGTTGATTCGTCGCTGTCTACGTCGACGCTCATCAGCTCAAGTGCTTCCAGGATCTCTCCCATATTCTGGGTATCGAGGGAGCTGAAATCGAAGGTGAATCCATTGCCATGCATGGACTCCTGGATCTTGTCCTGGGCTTCCATGGGGATGAGCTTGGATATGTTCAGACCGGCTTTGATCAGGGCAAAAGGAACCTTTACCGAAACCCTCTCAGAGGATTTCCCCTCTTTTGGCTCTACTTGTACATAGAGATACTTCCCCTTGCCATCACTGGGCTTTGTTTCTGTCTGCACCACTTGCTTTTCCATGGCAGCGAGCAGCTTATCCGCTTCATCCGGGGATAGTTTTCCTTCGGAGAGCAGGCGTAATATTCTCATTCTTTCTTCACTCATAATACTTCTCCTACGTGATGTGAATCTCAATATCTTTTTCTTTCGATCGAAATGCGAGTTCG
>JBFWKK010000076.1:0-10631 GCA_050252715.1 Sphaerochaeta sp.
TACAAGGTGGCTATCAAGGGGCCCTTGACGACCCCGGTAGGGAAGGGAATCCGTTCCTTGAATGTAACCCTTCGTCAGACCCTCGACCTGTATGTCTGCCTACGCCCGGTTTCCTACTACCAGGGAGTCCCTTCCCCTGTCAAACACCCCGAGAATGTTGACATGGTTGTCTTCCGTGAGAATACGGAAGACATCTATGCCGGCATCGAATGGGAGTCAGGGAGTGAAGAAGTTCGTAAGGTCATCGCATTCCTCAAAGAGGAGATGCAGGTGAGCAAGATCCGCTTTCCTGAAACCAGTGCCCTGGGGATCAAACCAGTTTCCGTGGAAGGAAGCGAACGCCTGATTCGCAGTGCTATCTCATATGCACTGGAAAACAACCGACGCAATGTCACGTTGGTGCACAAAGGGAATATCATGAAATTCACCGAAGGTGGATTCAGGAAGTGGGGCTATGAACTTGCAAAAAGCGAATTTGGAGCAATAAAGGATGAGCATGGAAATGTGAAGATTGATCGGGAAGGCCTGGAACCGCTGGTCATCCAGGACTGTATCTGCGATGCATTCCTACAGAATATATTGCTTAAGCCTGAGGCCTATGATGTGATTGCAACCCTGAACCTAAATGGGGATTACGTTTCCGATGCCCTGGCTGCTGAAGTTGGAGGGATTGGGATTGCCCCTGGGGCGAACATCAACTATGAGAGTGGCTATGCAATTTTTGAAGCAACCCATGGCACAGCCCCTGATATTGCTGGAAAGAATATTGTGAACCCTCTCTCCCTGGTACTCTCAGCACAGATGATGCTCTCCTACCTTGGATGGAATGAAGCTGCCGAGCTGGTTACCAGTGTAGTCCAGAAGGTGATCAGTGAAGGGATGGTTACCTCTGACTTTGCTCGCTTGATGGAAGCTGAAGGCAAGGAGTGCACAAATTTGGGAACGAAGGAATTTGGTGCCTATCTGGTGTCATTGCTTTAGATTAAACTCGGAAAAATTTGTGATCAGGCCGTGGACACCCTCCATGGCCTGAATTGTCTGTAGGTCTGCTCCAGGGCTTCCAACAGCATATATGCTCCCAATGCCCGCCCTGCTTGCTGAGAGAATGCCGGCCTTTGTATCTTCAAAGACGGTACATGCTTCAGGGTTGAGGCCCAGGGCCTTGCAGGTATCCTGGTAGATATCTGGCTCAGGCTTTCCTTTTCTCTTACCATTGTCATATATGATCAAGGAGGAGGGTACGTACTCGCTGAGTGAGAACCATGCCTCATAGCGGCGGATGTTGTCCTCTCCTGCACTGGTGGCTATAGCAAGTTGAAAACCGGCCAGTTTAGCTCGCTTGAAGAGGGCAATTGCACCTGGGGCGAGACTGAGGGGACGGTTGCCAAGGCAAATATCCTCATAGAGTTCCTCCTTCTCCCCGCTGATACGAAAGACCTCTTCCTCGCTGGGGGTTCTCCCCAATAGGTAGGCAATTGTCTCAGCATTGGTTCTCCCGTTGAGGTGGTGGCTTTCTTTATCTGTGAACGGTCTGTTCCTTAGGCGCAATGAAATGGCACCCCAGGCTTTGCGATGATACTCGGTATCCCAAAACAGAGTGCCATTGAAGTCGAAGATCAGGGCCCTATCGGTCCTCAAGCGGCACCACCTTCCTGACATGGGGACCGGAGTATACCTGGCGTGGACGCCCGATCTTCTGATACGGATCGTGTCTCCATTCAAGCCAGTGGGCGATCCATCCGGGAAGTCTGCCCATGGCAAAGAGCACGGTGAACATGGACTCAGGAATTCCTATGGCGTGGAGAATGATGCCGGTGTAGAAATCGACATTGGGATAGAGATTGCGTTCGATGAAATAGGGATCCTCAAGGGCAACCTGCTCGAGTTCCATGGCGATTTGAAGCAGTGGATCACTCTGGCTGTCAGCTCCCAGTACCTGCTGACAGAGCCGCTTTGCAATCTTTGCCCTTGGATCGTATGTCTTGTAAACACGGTGGCCGAAACCAGAGAGCCTGAACGGGTTCTCCTTGTCCTTTGCCATCTCTATCACTTTCTCAATGCTTAGTCCCTCATTGTGGATCTTCAGCAGCATCTGCATAACCGCTTGGTTTGCACCTCCATGCTTGCTTCCCCACAGCGCACAGCATCCTGCTGCGACTGATGCATAGAGATTTGCCTCACTGCTGCCTACCAGTCGTACAGCACTGGTGGAACAGTTCTGTTCATGGTCAGCGTGGAGGATCAGGAGGATGTTCAATGCCCTGGCATGCAAGGGATCGGGAATGTAGGCATTCACCGGTGTGTGGAACATCATGTTCAAGAAGTTTTCACAGTAGGAATACTTGTATGATGGGTCAACGAAGTCGAGCCCGTTCATCTGCCGATAGCTGAATGCTGCGATGGTTCTCATTTTCGAAAGCAATCTGCTGACCGTCAAGTCGACATTCTCCTCAGGGTCTACATCTTCCAATTCTGGGTAAAACGCAGAGAGGGAAGCCACCATTGCCGAAAGAATCGACATGGGGTGTGCTTCCTGTGGGTAATCCCTGAAGAAGTTGCGCATGTCAACGTGCAGCAGTGAATGCCGGTTGAGCATGTCTGCATAGGTATGTCTTTGTGCGAGGGTGGGGAGTTCTCCCTTGATCAGGAGGTGTGCAACCTCGACAAAGTCACAATTCTCCACCAAGTCCTCAATATCGTAGCCACGATAGCGGAGGATTCCTTGTTCCCCATCCACGAAACAGATATTGCTCATACAGGAACCTGTATTTACAAACCCTGGGTCATAGGTGATGAAGCCGGTACTCTTGCGAAGGGCTGTGATATCGATTGACTTTCCGCCCATGTTGTCGGTGATGATCGTAAGATCAACTTCCTTGTCCTCAAGGACCAGTTTTGCTGCTTTCTCTTTTATATCCATCTATAGCCTCCTTTAGGGGGTCATTTCATGTGTGTGTCGAGCAGATGAGGCAAATGTATCCTAGTTTTTCTGTTTTGCAAATACAAGACCTCTGGATTCTATCCTTTTCTTTCTCCCCGGGAATGGGTATACTGATACCCAATATAGAGGAGATGCCCCATGGATGAACTAGCACTACCGTTGGATGAGGAAATTGTCGACATTGCTGACTTTTTCAAAGTCTTCGGCGACCCCACCCGTTTGAAGATTCTATTCCTGCTTGAACAAGGGGAGCGAGGGGTGAATGCAATCAGTGAGGAGCTGAACATGCAACAGAGCACCATCAGTCAGCAACTCAAGTTGCTGAGGGCACGGCGTCTGGTGCGTTTTCGCAAGGACGGGCGCAATGTCCTATACCGCCTCAATGACGAACATATCCATGACATCCTGGCAATGGGCATCGAACACTACCAGGAGCTACTCTGATCAATACCGCACCTTTTCCTTTTCATCAAACTCATTGAAGAGATTAAGGCATGCACGCTTGTCTGACTGGATGAGGGTGAGTACTGAATTGTCCTCGCACCCTCCCTGGATATAGCGATAGATGTAGTCATCCCGAAATCCAATTTTCTCAGCATCCTCGGGGGTGCAGCCGTAGTACACTTCCTTGATGTTTGCCCAGATGCAGGCCGAAAGACACATAGGGCATGGATAGCAGGTGGTGTAGAGGATGCACCCTGAAAGGTCATGACTGCCTCTCTGTCTGCATGCTTCTCTGATGGCATTCACCTCAGCATGACTGGTAGGATCGTGAGTGGCCAACACCTGGTTGGATGCCACATACACCGAACCATCCTGGGGGTCCACAACAACGGCGCCGAATGGGCCTCCCTCGTTGTTGTTCATGGTCTTTCTTGCCTGTGCAACTGCCATTGCAAGATATGTTTTTGCATCCATCGCTGTATTCTCCACCCCTCTACTGTAGCACATAGTCCCTATAGAATAACATACCGCCTTTTCATTGGAAAAGGCGGATGGCATGGTATGCGTTAGTCCCTGAGTGAACTGGCGATCAAGCGGATTGCATTGATATTGATGAATCCCTTGCAGTCAACCGGTTCGTAGCCTCCTGCCTTATCCATGCTTCCCATCTCCTCGTCGTAGAGAGAGAGGGGGCTTTCAACACCGGCAAAGATTACATTGCCCTTGTAGAGGACAACCTTGCTGGTTCCCGTCACATGCTTCTGGCTGGTAGTGAATGCCGAGCGGAGCATCTCAAACTCAGGGGCTCCCCAGTATCCGTTGTAGATCAACTCAGCATACTTCGGCATGAGACTATCGCGAAGGTGCATGGCTTCCTTGTCCATCGTAATACCCTCCAGGTTGTGGTGGGCTTTCCACAGAATTTCACAACCAGGGGTTTCATACACGCCACGGCTCTTGATGCCGATATAGCGATTCTCAACCATATCCACCCGTCCGATGGCATTGTCATGGCCTATCTTGTTGAGGTAGAGGATCATCTGGAGGGGATCGGTTACCACGGTATTGTCCATCTCATTCTTTACAGAGACGGGAATTCCATCCTCAAAGGTAACGGTGAGCAAGGTCTCTTCATCCTTGGCTTCCTTTGGACTAAGGGTAAGGCTGTATACATCGTCCTCAGCACGCAGTGCAGGGTCTTCCAGAATGCCAGCTTCATGGCTGATATGGATCAGGTTCTCATCCTCACTGTAGGGTTTCTTCGTAGAGGCCTTAACAGGGATGTCATACTTCTTTGCGTAGGCAATCATATCACTTCTGCCTTCGAACTGGCCAAGCCACTCAGGATCCTTCCAGGGGCTGATGATCTTTACCTCAGGCATATGCATGTAATACCCAAACTCGAAACGTACCTGGTCATTGCCCTTGCCTGTTGCCCCATGGGCGACATAGACAGTGCCCTCCTTGCGGGCAATCTCAACCTGGCGTTTGGCTATGATCGGGCGGGCGAGGGAAGTCCCCAGCATGTAGGTCCCTTCATAGATGGTATTGGCCTGGAGGGCAGGGAAGATGTAGTTGGTGACCAGTTCCTCTCTGAGGTCTTCCACGTATACTTTTGAAGCACCAGTTGCCAAAGCCTTCTTTTCAATAGCTGCAAAATCCTCGTTCTGGCCCACGTTTGCGACGTAAGCAATGACATCAAAGCCTTTGTTGGCAAGCCATTTCAGAATGACAGAGGTATCGAGTCCTCCACTGTATGCCAGAATGATTTTTTCCTTGTTCATATGTTCTCTCCCTCTTCGGTGTTGTATTCTGGCGTCAGTGTAGTGATTAGGAGTGAGTATGGCAAGAGGTTTATGCATAAATATTCTAAAAAATCCCAGAATATGCAGTAAAAATCGAAAATATTGGTCAATATGATGAATTTATATGCAATGGACCTATTTCGAAATAATTCGAAATAGTTGTTGCAAAATATCCTCCCTCCCTCTATACTGCTAAAGAGGTAGGCAAATGCTGGTATGTGATCGAATAACCAAACGGTATGGAAAACAAGAACGAAATGCAGTCGATGCATTGACACTCTCAATCCCACCTGGAGAGATCTTCGGATTCCTCGGCCCCAACGGGGCCGGAAAAAGCACCACCATCAAGATGCTCACTGGTTTGCTGAAACCCGATTCTGGAAGCATCACCTTCATGGGCTGCTCCCTTCGTTCTGATCCTCTTGCTTACAAAAGACTGATCGGCTATGTTGCTGATGAACCACTCTTCTATGAGCGAATGAGTGGTTTTGAGCACCTTGCTTTCATTGCAGATCTCTACCAGATAGGGAAATCTGAGCGTAAAAAAACAATTGATGCACTTGCTGAGCGGCTGTATCTTGCATCTGCTCTACCAAAGGAGATTTCCTCATACTCACATGGCATGAAGCAGAAACTCTCCATTATTGCAGCATTATTGCCATCTCCCAAGCTCCTCATCCTGGACGAACCAATGGTTGGTCTTGACCCAAAGGCGTCCTATATTCTGAAGAATCTTCTCGGTGAATTTGCCAGAGAGGGGAATACGGTCTTCTTCTCCACCCATGTCCTTGAGGTGGCCCAACAGCTCTGCAGCAGTATTGGTATCATCAAAGAAGGTTCGCTGCTGTACAGTGGAACCTTCAAGGATTTGCAAACTCTCAATCAGGAACGAGATGCAACCTTGGAAGCGCTCTTTCTTGAACTGACTGAAAGTGGGGAGTAGAGAACATGAACATGCGTGTTGTTTACTTGTTGGTGCGAGCCTTCTTCTCCGGTACCAAGCCGGTCAGGGACTTTTTGGATCGAATTCGAGTATCCCGCTCCCGTTTGCTCAGTGTCGTGACCACGCTCTTGATCAGTATCGTATTTCTCTATTTTTTTGTTCTTTTGGGGGTGAATTACTATGCCTACCAAACCCTTGGTTTGTTGTTGAACGTTCCCTATCTTGGACTATTCTTTGCATCTCTCATTGGCTTTGCTTTCCAAGTATTGTCCTTCTTGGCTGGGGGAAGTTCTCTATTATACAGTGGCAAGGATATTCTCCTGGTAGGTGTTTTGGCTGTAGGCAATCGTGAACTGGGCACCAGCAGACTGATTATCTCCTACTTGCTTCACGCACCCCTCTATTGGTTCATTACCCTTCCTTCCTTGATTGTGGGACTTTGGATTGACGGATTCTCTCTTCTGTATCTGGTTGGAGGACTTGTTTTCCTTCTCTTTGGTCCGCTCTTTGCCCTTGGGTTTTCTGTATTGCTGTCCATGGGATTGGTCCATCTCACCAAGGGGAAAAACCACAAGATGGTTGAGGAACTGATCAGCATGGTTGCCTTGGTATCCCTCATCCTTGTTCTCACATCCACACTCATGGGTAATCTGCTCGAGGATAGCAGTGGCATTGCGTTCAACTACGAGGCAATGCTACAGAGCTATGGCCCTCTCATCGAGCGATTGATTACGCTGTTTCCCTTGTTCCACCTGCAGGCAGAAATGGTTCATATAGTGGGTTCCCAACTGATATTCCTCAGCATAGGAGTTCTTCTTACTGTATTTCTGGTGGTTCTGACAGGGGGTACTTTCAGATCTAATCTCTCCTATGTGTTGAGCAACCAGTCAGTTGTTAAACAGAGGGGATTCAAGAGAGGGGTTGTCCTAAGCAGCCCACGAAAGGCTTTGATGAGACGGGAGCTGCTCATTATTCGTTCAGAGAGTATGTTTGTCTTTGAGGTTGCAGGGGAGCTTGGGATTCCTCTCTTGCTTTTGGTGCTTTATGCTGCCATGGGAGTATTGGATGAGCTTGCAGAAGTTGCGTCAACGCTCGTAGAGACGGGATATCTCCCTCAGATTACCTACCTCATTCTGTTGCTCTTCGCCAATATCGGTATGGTTAGCTCCACAAGTGTCTCCAGACAGGGAAAACGGTTCTATCTCGATAAGCAGTATCCCTTGAATGCGGAAACCTATGTGCAGGCAAAACTCGCTTTGCATCTGTTGTTGCTGTACCTTCCCCATGTGCTCTACCTGGTACTGGCTTGTTTCCTGCTCTCTTTTCCCCCCGTTCATCTGCTCTGGATGATACCGCTCTCCTTCCTCTCAATCAGCAGTGTTGCGTCTCTGCATTTGGCAATTGATTATCATCATCCACATCTCGATTGGAAGGTAAGCCAGCAGGCGATGAAGAGCAATCTCAATGGCTTGTTCGGCATGATTGTCTCTTTAACGGTAGTGGCGGTTTATGGAGTGATGTTGCTTCTTCCTATGGTATTTGATATTTCCTTGTTCATACCTGTTGTAGGGTTGTTCATACTTTCAGGCGCAGGTTTGTATGGTTCGTATCGACTTGCCTGTTCGAAAGCTCAGGCTTTGCTTTGTAGGTAGGATATGGATCGTCTGACTGCTGAGGCCAAGTCTTCATGGGTTTCAAAGGGATAGGTGCGTTTAGAACTGTTCCAAGAGACAATAAGACCAAGATCAGCGATCTGCAGCATGGGGATATCAGTGGGACCATCCCCGATGGCTATGATGGTTTCATACTTCTCTCTTAGGCCCTCAAGTGCCTCAGCCTTTCCTTGGGGACCGGCTATATCGACGATCAGGTGTTGTACTCCCTCAGGGTCTCTATCCAGGTATTTCCCGCGGATGAAGGAGAAGTGTTTTTCCAGACCAAGTTTTTCCAGGAACGCATGGGCAAGGTTCTCGGTGCCACAGGTCAAGATGCCCAGGTCACTGACCTTTGCCAGCTGTAGGATTGCCTCTCTCTCCGGTTCACCTGTCCTTGCACTCAGGTTTTCTGCTACGGCATCGATCATTTCCCCGGTGGTGTGCCGTACCAGTTTCTCATAGCGTTGGTGGAATGTCGTGTCATTGAATACGCCTTTCTGGTCTTGCTCTATAAAGTGCTTGCACCGCTTCTTGAAGAGAGCACCTCTGTGTTTTGCTCCTTCGCGTATCAGAAGTTGTTCGCTATCATATTCCTCGATAGGGTAGAGTGTTCCATCAAAGTCAAAAATTGTCAGATTGGTCCTAGGCATGGACAGAGTCTAGCAGGTTGCAAAAGAAAGAGGAAGGGAGTATTTTCTCCCTTCCTCTCCTTCGATTTCGAACGTTGCTTATTCCTGGTTGTCCTTTCCATACAGTATATTGAAGTACTGCATGTCAGTACTCAGGATCTTATCCAGATTGGGAATGGTCTTACGGTATGACTCCAAGGTTCTCCAGAGTTCAAAGAACTCGGTATCTGCCTCATACGCCATGGAGTAGACCTCTGCGGCTGTTGCATCGGCAACACCCTTGATCTTCTCACTCTCGGCATAGGCTTCGGAGAGAATCTGCTTCTGCTCATTCTCTGTCTTTCCTTGCCACTGGGCGAGCTGGCCACGGCCGTATGAGCGGTACGCCTCAGCTATCTGATTACGTTCCTTGATCATCCTCTGGTAGACACTCTCAGTAAGGTCATCACTGTAGCGAATCTGGCGAATGACGATATCGATCAACTCAATGCCGAAGCCTTCGGTGAACTGTTTTGCCTGGGTGAACATCATGTTGCTCAAACCGTCACGACCGATTTCGATGACTTCCTGCTTTGCCTGGGTAGCTGTCAGATTACGGAGCGTTTCAGCATCCTTGCTCTCTACACTGCTGTCAACATTCTGCACCTGTTCTTCAATGATGGTGATTTCATTGATCTCATTGCTGTTACGAACCGCTTCATTGAGATAGTTCTCACTGATAATGGTACGGATGGATGAGTCAAGCACGTCATTGAGCCTGAAGATACCGTTGTTAACAGTGTTCACTGTCTCATAATACAATGCTGGATCTGCAATTTTCCATCTGGCGGTGGTGTCAACCCAGATGAACTGATTCTCTTTGGTCGGGATACGCTGTGCTGCCCCATCCCAAGAGAGTATCTTCTTTGGATAGATGACTACGTTGTCGATGACCGGCATCTTGAACTTGAGTCCAGCAGCCTGCTCTGTGTCAACAATCTTTCCGAATCGGGTAATTACAGACTGTTGTCCTTCATGGAGAATATAGAAGGGGCCAAGCAGGATGAAGATTGCTATGAAAACAACGATAACCACCAAGGTAGTAATCAGTTTCTTATTGGTATTTGTACTCATTTTGCACCCCCTTCAAGCATCTGCACCGGAAGGAAGTTGGTCAGGTTCTTGTCAACCAAGGTGACCGTGCCACTCTCGGTGGGATTGATGATGGACTCCATTGTCTCGATGTAGAGACGCGTACGGGTAATATCCTTGTTCTGCTCATACGCTTCCCTCACGCTGTTGAATCGTGCCACATCACCTTCTGCCTGATTTACACGCTCGGCTGCATATCCCTGAGCAACCTGGATGAGTTGGTTTGCCTCACCTCGAGCCGATGGAATTATCTTGTTGTAGTTCTGCTTGCCTTCATTGATGAGCCGGTTCATGTCCTGGATTGCCTTGTTGACATCCTCGAAGGCGTCCTGTACTTCTCCAACCGGAGGAACAATGTTCTGAAGCTTGACAGTGACAATCCTGACGCCAAGGCCATAGGCATCAAACACATTCTGCATGTTTTCCTGTGCCTCTACCTCGATACGGGTACGTTCACTGGTCATGACAGCGAGGATGGGAAGATCTCCCACCAGTTTGTTCATGACACTCTGGCTTATATCCCTCAGGGTTGTCTCTCTCGACTCAACATTGAACATCCAGGCAACAGGGTCTTCAACCTTGTACTGGATGATCCACTGGACATCGATGATGTTCAAGTCTCCGGTTAGCATCAAGGATTCGGTAGTATAATCAATGTTTCCAAATAATGGGCTCATTTCACTGTTTGAACGATACCCGAATGTCATGGTCTGTACGACCTGGGTGGGTACATTGTAACTTGTCTCAATTCCCAATGGTATCTTTGTCTGTAGTCCAGGTCCGACGGTTCGGTTGTACTTGCCCAGGCGTAGTACTACAGCCTGTTCAGTTTGGTCGACGACAAAGAAACTGCTGAGAACCAACATGATGAGGACAATGGCGACAATAATCCAGATGACCAGCTTGGGACTGATGTTCTTGACTTTTCGCGCAGGCCTCGGTGGTTGCTGCATGGTATCCATGATAACTCCTCTTTGTACTAAAACAGTACATGTTCAATGTACTTACCTCTGGATGTATCGTCAAGGTTGTAATTACGACAACATTGAATCGTTTGCCATTGAAATAAAAGGCTGTGCGTTC
>JBFWKK010000077.1:0-10535 GCA_050252715.1 Sphaerochaeta sp.
TCATTACCAAAGGAATCGACCTTTCTATTGGATATGTGGTCTGTTTGACCGCAAGTGTCGCAGCTTCTTTTGCCCAGAACCCTGACTACAGCTCAGCAATCTATGCAGGGCATAGTTTCCCTTTGATTGTTCCCATCGTCGCGGCAGTTGCTGCCGGCGGTCTTTTTGGTCTTTTCAATGGATACTTGATCGCATACGGAAAGCTCCCTCCCTTCATTGCAACGCTCGGCTCCATGTCCATTGCAAAGGGTTTGCAGCTTATCTATACCAAGGCTGCGGTAGTAGGGTCATTGAACCAGAACTACAAGAACATCAGTCAGGGAAGTGTGGGTCCCATCCCCAATTTGATCATCTATGTAGCGATTGCAGCATTCATTGTATGGGTTCTGCTCAAGCATACCCGTCAAGGTACACACTTCTATGCAATCGGTGGCAACGCGCAGGCAGCTCGTGTAAGTGGTATCAATGTCGAGAGGGATCTGATGATGGTCTACTTCTATGCCGGCCTGCTCTACGGTATTGCTGGAACGCTGCTCTCCAGCCGCCTTGGCTTGGCAAACTCCCTCACAGCAAACGGTATGGAGCTTGATGCCATTGCAGCAGTCACCGTTGGTGGTGTTTCCCAGAATGGTGGTGTTGGTAAAGTAAGTGGAATGCTCGTTGGTGTGTTCACCATGGGGCTTATCAACTATGGAATGTCCTTCCTCGGCGTTGACAGCTACTACCAGCAATTGGTAAAAGGCTTTATCATAATCATTGCGGTATACTTCGATATGAAGAAATACGCACGCCGCGCTTAGGAAGGATAGAGGATGGGCAAACGAGAAGCCGCAACAATCAAGGATGTCGCAAATCTTGCAGGCGTCTCCATTGCCACGGTAAGCAGAGTATTGAACAACCTGGGGGTAGTGAATCCCGAGACGGAGAGGAGAGTGCTCTCTGCTGTCAATATGTTGCACTATCAGCGAAACGCGGTTGCGAGGTCCTTGAAGCTTAGAGTCACCAAGAGCATTGGGATCATTGTCCCTGAGATTTCCAACACGTTCTTCACCGAGATTGTCGAACAATTGGAAAAATTACTTGGACCACTAGGGTATGCTCTGCTGCTTTGTAGTTCGGAAAACTCTGTACAGGAGGAGAAGCGAAAGCTAGCCTTCCTGCTGGAGCGGAATGTTGATGCGTTGCTTGTCATCCCTGTTGGGGATATAGGAACGCATTTTGCTTCACCCGCTCTCTCCCACATTCCCTTGGTCATGCTTGACCGAAAAATTGAAGGACTCCGTTGCGATGTAGTGCTGACCGATAACCGGCAAGGTGCATTCGATGTCACCAGTGCCCTCATCAGGGAAGGGAAAACCCAGATCGGATTTCTTGGAGGGGATACCCATGTTCACACTTCGGTTGAACGTATGCATGGATTTCTTGATGCCATGCATGCACACAACCTGGAGGTTGATCCTGACTGTATACTCCTGGGTGGAATGACGCAGAAGGCTGGTTATACCCTGATGCAGAAAGCTCTGGCAGGGCCACGGTGTCCCGATGCGTTCTTCGTGGTAAATGACATGGTACATATCGGGGCGACAAGCTATTTGATGAGCCACGCCTCCCACGAAATACGTTCCCGGATGGTATTCTCCACGTTTGACTATTTGTACTATGCTCCGTTGCTGAAGTTCTGCCACTATGCAGTAGCACAACCCCTGGACCAGATGGGAGAGACAGCCGCGCAACTGCTTATCCGTCGTCTTGACGGCGATATGGAGGGATTCCCTTCCACTGTGGTTATCGAGCCAACCATCTGTGTACTGGAAGATAATGGGGGGGTAGTGACCGATGCAAAGTCAAAAATTGCCTCACACAGCCACTCCCCACGGTTTGACCGGGTCTTTAGTTAGGCAGTTCCTCGTCAAAACAGACTGCAACCTTGCCACAGGCTCCACTGGCCATCAACGCATATGCCTCATCAGCTTTTTCAAGTGGGAAGCGATGGGTGATGAGCTCATCTGGATGGATACCCCATCTCACCAGTCTCTCTACCAAGTCTTCCATCTTCCAGATACTGGTAACCCAGCTTCCATAGACGGTTTTCTGATCGTGGAGCATGTCCTCACTTGGATTGAAGTGTACCGTGCCACCCTCTCCGACCAAGGCAATCTTGCCCCATTTTCGGGTTGCCCTGATGGCAGTCGCACGGCCTGCATCACTTGCAGAGCAGTCAAAGGCTCTCTCTACTCCATGTCCACCGGTAATTTCCTTAATCTTGGCTACATTGTCTTCAGCCGGGGTGAAAACATGGTCAACCAGACCAAGCTTCTTTGCCAGTTCAATGCGAGCACTTTGGGTTTCAATGCCGATAAGCTTGTTTGCTCCCATTGCCTTTGCAAGCATTAGTGCAGCAAGGCCTACAGGTCCGAGGCCAACAACCAAAACAGCATCATTGCCGCTGACACCGACCTTCTCGATTGCCTCATACACGGTTCCAAACCCACAGGCAACCTGTGCCCCATCACCATAGGTGAGCTCATCGGGAAGGTAGACCAGGTCCTTCTCATCACAGAGGATGTATTCTGCCATTCCTCCATCCCGTTGCCATCCATAGGCAGCACGCTTATCGCTGGTACAGCTGATCATGTAGCCTTGGCGGCACTCATGGCATACTCCGCAACCGCTGATATGGTAGACGATGACGCGGTCACCTTTCTTGAAACGCTTGAGGCCTTCCCCCTCTTCGACAATCTGTCCACAGGGTTCGTGTCCTGCGATGACATTCTGGTATCCTTCAGGACCCTTGCCCAGGTGTTCACGATAGATTGCCCTGATGTCACTACCACAGATGGTACTGCATTTGGTCTTCACCAAGACCTGCCCGTATCCCGGTTTGGGGATCTCAAATTCACCAAAGGCTACCGTACTGTTGCCAGGAAGCTTTGCTCCCTTCATCCTATTCTTTTCCATCAGTTGACTCCTTTTCGATATCGTTCTGGACAGGGGATGGTTCCATCCTCATCCCAGAGGTCGTGCCAAGATTCAGCTCCTTCCCAAAGGAATACATGCCCCTTGATAAGTCTATTGTTGCAATCTGCTTGCTTGAGGGCCGCTATCTCTTCTTCGCTCAGCGGGTCAGAGAGAACACTTTCCAGATTGCTTCTCAGGTTTCGTTCCTTGGTGGATTGCGGGATAGGTACCACTCCGTTGGCTTGCGCCCACTTGAGGCAGATTGCAGCAGGGTGGCAGGCATGTTGCTGTGCAATGCGTACCACCGTGGGATGTTGCATGTCTATGACATCCTCGGCTGTGGTATCACGCTCTGGCCTGTTGGGGGAACCCAATGGGCTATAACCGATTGGAATGATCCCCTGCTGTTTTACATAGGAGAGCAGTTCAGGTTGCTGGAAACAGGGATGGAGTTCCATCTCATTGGCTACAGGCCGAATGGAGCAGGATCCCAGGAGCAGCTCAAGTTTTGCCTTGCTCATATTGCTGGTTCCGATGTGGCGAACCAGTCCCATGGTCACCAGCTCCTCCATGGCAGCCCAGGTTTCCATGAACTCCTCATGAATGTAGGGACGGGCATCAGGACTTCTGCTGGTGATGTCACAGTGTGGTGGATGATAGTTGGGAAACGGCCAGTGCACCAAATAGAGGTCAAGGTACTCAAGTTGCAGGTCCTTCAGGGACTGTTTTGCTGAACGAATTACGTTCTCCCTTCCATGTGAGTCGTTCCAGACTTTGCTGGTGATCCATAGCTCATCCCGCTTGATCCCACTGGAGTGGAGGACTTCCCCAATCTCTTTCTCATTGCCGTAGACACTTGCGCAATCGATGTTTCTATACCCGATCTGCAGGGCTGTTCGAACGGCTTCTGCCATTTCCTTGCTGGAGATGTGGTCAGACCCAAAGGTTCCGACCCCAATGATGGGCATCTCAGCTTTGGTGCTTGGTATGGTTATGGTAGGTAGTTGCATCGCTTTCCTCCTATATACACCCTACCGTGAAATTACAGCTTTACAATGCTTGATATGCGAAATATATATATCATAATGCGCAATATGTGGTAGAGTAACAGCAATGAAGCAGATTGGTTTGAAATTACGATTCCAGGATGGTTATGATATGGCAGTTGCCAATGGGGTAGTGCAGTATGCCCATAAGAAGTTCGATTGGCAGCTTCGTGGGCAAGGTCCTTGGTTTTTCTCCCTGGACAAGGAAGCCCTTCTCTCTTGTGATGCACTGATTGCTCGAATTGAAGATGACGAGGACGCTCGCTTCTGTGCATCACTTGGTGTACCGGTTGTAGACATTGCCGGGGCAACTTCCCTGAAGCTATTCAGCCAAGTTCGTAATGATGACTACCAGACAGGGGTCAGTGCTGGAACCTACTTCAGAAAGATGGGGAGTGGGAACATCGCCTGGTGTGGTGTTGATCAGGTTCACTGGGCAAGGGAGCGTTTCATTGGTTTCAGCAGCGCCACTATGACGAGTCCAAGCCTGCTTCCCAGCTTTTCCCGGTCCCTCTCCTGGTGGAGGCAACTCTATGCTCGGGATGAGGAGCTTGATGCATTTTTACTTGATCTGCCAAAGCCTTGCAGTCTCTTTTGTTGTAATGACCTTTCCGCTATGAAAGTCGAGCTTGCTTGCGGGCGATTAGCGATCAGGATACCGGAGGAGCTTATGGTACTGGGGGTGGACAACGAGACCCTGCTTTGTGAACTTGCCAGTCCTTCCATCTCAAGCATACAGCCCAATTGTGAGACGATTGGATACCAAGCCTCTGCACTGCTTGATGATCTGTTGCAAGGCAGTATAAGTGGGGTGCATATTCGTCGAATCGCCCCAGGTCCGGTGAGAGAGCGGGAGAGCACCCATCTTATACGTTGCGAGGATGAGCATGTGGCAAAAGCGTTGCAGTTGATCAAGGTTGAAGCAACAAATGGAATTCAGGCAAGTGATGTGGCAAGGCAAGCTTCCATTTGCAGACGCGCTTTGGAAATGCGTTTCCGGTCCCTGCGGGGTACCACCATCTGGGAAGAAATCACCAAGGAAAAGCTCTCACGTTCATCATTGCTGCTATCTCATACCCAGGAAAGTATCTCCACGATAGCCGAGGAGTGTGGTTTTTCCTCCATCCATCGATTCTACAGCCTCTTTAAACGTACCTACGGTATGACTCCGAACCAGTATCGTAACAAAAAGAAACGGATGTAAGCTTTCCTGTCAGTGAGGTTTTATGGCACTATAGGGTGCGAGGTACATTATGGAACTCATGCTTGATACGGCAAATTTAAAAGAGATCAAGAGAGGATTGGAAACGTATCCCATCAGTGGGGTAACCAGCAATCCTTCCATCATCAAGGCAGAGGGTAGAATCGATTTTTTCCCCCATATGCATCAGATTCGGGAGTTGATCGGGGAGGAGAGAAGTCTGCACGTCCAGGTAATCGCCCAAGATGCAGAACACATCATCGCTGAGGCCGATAGAATACTCTCGGTTCTCGGAAGCAAGACCTATATCAAGATTCCTGTTACAGAGGAGGGTTTGAAGGCCATCAAGATTCTCGCCTCCCGACAGGTCAACATCACAGCCACTGCAATCTATACCACCATGCAAGGAATTCTTGCCATGCTAGCCGGTGCGCGATACCTTGCCGTCTACTACAACCGTATGTTGAATATCGATATTGATGCAGCCAAGGTCATCAAGGAATTGAGTGGCTTGCTCTGGGCAAACAGTACCAATTGCCAGGTTCTGGCAGCAAGCTTCAAGAACCTCAGTGAGATCACCACGAGCTACGCAAGTGGGGCTAGTTGTTGCACTGTTCCCTTTGCCTTGTTGCAGACCGGATTGCACATGCCATCGATTACAAAGGCCGTTCACGATTTCTCGGCCAACTGGGAAGAGGTATATGGGAACCGAACACTGCTCGACTTCTAAAGAGAACATTTTTGCCCTGACACATAATGCATTATCGGTTGAACTTCTTGAAGATGGGTATTATTGTGCTCTCCGTTTTTCAGAAGAACAGGAGATGGGATACAACTCCCATCCTTTATATCGTGCGATGGCAGGAACCAGTGCCTCAGTCTGCCTACGTTTTCACACCCGTACAGATGTAACGGTGCACCTGAAACGGTATAGCCAGTCCCTGCTTCCAAAGAAGAGCGAGCAGGTTATCGATTTTGCGTCTCTCTATCCCAGGCAGCTGGACCTATCTGAGACCATCGACCTCTTGTACAAAGGTCGGGATATGATCCACCTCCCTTTGCAGAGTGACCAAGTCTCCATTGAAAAAGGATCTACAGTAAGTCTCTATCTTCCCATGCATCATCGGGTGGGGTTTTGTATAGAAGGTGACGCCCAGCCTATTGAAAAGAAAGAGAAAACACTGCTTTGCATCGGTGATTCGATCGTGCAAGGGGTAGGGGTTCACCATCCCTCTCTGGCATTATGCGAGAGGCTCTCCTCACTCAAGGGAGTACAGGTCATCAACCAAGGTCTTGCGGGTGCTATGGTGAATTCAAAACTTATCCAAAAGCTGGATATTCCCATCCATTGCATGCTTGTTGCCCTGGGAACCAATGATTGGTCAATTCGCGAGAACCTAGCAGAACTCCGTGGAGAAATGTTTGCCCTTTTGGGACGGGTCAGGAAGTTCTACCCGGATATTCCTGTTACCTTGCTTACCCCGCTCTGGAGAGCCGATATCCAGCATACCCAAAAGATGGGCAGCTTCGCTGATATGCAGAAGGCCTTACAACATGCTACCTACTGTTTTTCCAAGGTGCGTGTGGCAAACGGACTTTCTCTTTCCCTGCGAGATGCCTATGATGATGGGTTCATCCACCCTGATGAGCGTGGTATCAGGTTCTTGGCAAAAGGTCTGGCATCTCAGCTCCCGTAAGTCTCCTTGAGGGTATCTACTGCCTGGACCATCCGTTGTAGTGCCTGTTCAATACGTGAACGCTGGGTGCCGAAATTGATGCGTACAAAACCTCTATAGGAATCTCCCCCAAACCAGGATCCATCATTGAAGGCAATACCTGCTCTTTGCCCGAAGAAACGTGAGAGCAATCCCCCTGCAGGACTCTGCTTCGAGTCATAGAGCTCAGGATGTGCTTCCTGATCCTTCTCAATCAAGGGAAGCAAGGCTGTGCAATCAAGAAAAGTGATAAAGGATGCGTGTGGTTTGATGAGCACAATCTCTGGTATCTCTTTCTGCAGTGTATCTTCCACCAAAGCCAAGTTACCCTGCAAATAGCCAAGCAGTTCAAGCAGCCAATGTTCTCCACTCGTATAGGCAGCTGTAGCCAAGGTGATGGCAAATGTTGAGTTTCCAGTGAGGAAGAGCTGTTGCATACGTTTCTCATAGGCTTTTCTGAGTGAGGGATCATGGAACAAGGTAAGTGAATAATGCTCGCCGGCCATGTTGAATGTCTTGGAGGGTGCCATGCATACAGCACAGTCGCACCCGATATTCTTGCTTATCTCGAAAAGGCTGATAAAAGAGTCATAGCGAAGATCTGCATGGATTTCATCGCTGATGATGGTAATTCCATGGCTTTTTGCAATCGTGCAGAGCTTGGTGAGATCAGCTTCACTGAAAACAATTCCCGAGGGGTTGTGTGGACTACAGAAGATCAGGATCTTTGCTTTTTCACAGAGGTTCTCAAAGGCATCCCAGTCAAGTGAAAACTGATGCTTCTCTGTATCATAGGAGAGATGCCATGGCAGCAAGGACCGATCATGGTTCTCTGTCATGGTAACAAACGGCTGATAGGCTGGGAAGGGTACGATAACCCCGTCTCCTTCCTTGCTTAGGATCTCAAGGAGGATGGCAATACTGTTGAGTACTCCCTGGCTTAGGACTACCTGATCAGGAAGGACCTCCATCTGATGCCAGATACGGGCCCATCTGCAGAAGGCATCCTTCTGCTTTGGTGCGTATGGATACCCATAGATTGCGTGTTCTGCAAATGACTTAGCTTGATCAGATATTTCTGGAGCTACCAGAAAATCCATATCTGCCACCCAAAACGGTTCAGCTTCGGGATTGCCACAGATAGATGTGATGGCCTGCTTGTTCCATTTTACGGACAAGGAGGAACGACGGTCTCTTATTGTTTGAAATTCTTGCATTATGAACGATACTCCACTTGATACCCAGACCGTTCATTGGGGTAGTACCCCTTACGGACTTTTTTTGTTTTGAAAACTATTGCATGTTCAGGACAGCGATGATAGCAGCCCAGACAACCGGTACAGGCGCGGTCGAAGACTGGTTTTTCGTTTTGCATCTCTATGTTGGCTGAGGGACACATCCGATAGCAAAGACCACAGGATGTACATGCATCGGTAACTGCGAAATCGAGAGCGGTATCCATGAAGGCACGATGAATCGGTGTCATGATATGGTTGATGGCGAGTCGTGAAAAAGGAGGACGCCCAGGAGGTTTGATAGCTTCAGAAGCAATATCGCTTGCAATTTCTGCAACCTTTGCATCAGCCTTTCGATACAGCTCATCAATTGTATCCTCACTCGGTGCCTTGAAGAGTGGGATATACCCATCAGGCATCACCACATGATTTGCATAGCTAAGTGCAGCCCCTGACTCCTTGAGTAGTACCTCCATGGCTTGGTAGGTATATGCTTGGAAAAGGTAGCGGGTGGTAATTAGGAATAGATACTTCAATGGTTGTAGATCCTGCTTTGCAAATACCTCTTGCAGGAAGTGGGTTACGAGGTTTGGGGGAAATCCCTTGTAGACAGGGATGACAAATCCCACCTGTTCTGTAACGGTGAAATTGGGAGACTCCATCAAGGAGGGAATCATGAGAATCTGGCAATCTTCCAACTCAGAACAGAGCTGTTTGGCTATGTAATAGCTATTTCCAGTACCAGAAAAGCAGATCAAGGTTGTTTTCATGCTTCCACCTCGATTTCAAAATTTTCAAGTAGATCACATACTTCTTTTGTATCCTCGTCACTCAGGTCCAGATTGGTCACCAAGCGTACCATATCCCCCTCGGTGTTTGCCAGGATACCCTTCTTTGCAAGCCCGTCCACCACTTCACTGCCTTGCAAGGATGGAACACGGAAGAATACGATATTGGTCTGTACCCCCTCTGTGTCTACTTCTGCCCAACCACCTTTCACCAACGCATCAGCGATTGCCTTAGCATGGGCATGATCATCAGATAGCCGTTCTATGTGGTTTTCCAGAGCATAGAGTCCAGCTGCCGCCAGCACTCCAGTCTGTCGCATACCTCCACCGAGCATCTTGCGGATGGTAAGTGCCTTGTTGATAAACTCCTCACTGCCACAGAGCATGCTGCCAACAGGACATCCAAGTCCTTTCGATAAGCAGAACGTGATGGTATCTGCATAGCTTGCATATGTCTTCACGGAGA
The DNA here is from genome assembly GCA_050252715.1 of Sphaerochaeta sp. Taxonomy (GTDB): domain Bacteria; phylum Spirochaetota; class Spirochaetia; order Sphaerochaetales; family Sphaerochaetaceae; genus Sphaerochaeta. Next base: position 9,410 of record JBFWKK010000077.1, read on the forward strand.
CACCGGTTGCAACCTGTGCATTGAATACCCTCGCCCCATCCATGTGTATTTTCAGATCATGGGTGGATGCAAAGTCCTTGATTCCCTCCAGATTTTCGAGAGGATAGCAGTACCCACCGATGGTATTCTCCACCTCAATGAGGGTAGTAGTGGCCATATCATAGGCACCTTGTTTTATATGTCCGATAAACATATCTGCACTGAGGACACCCCGTGGGGCATTGAAGGCAATGGGAAGCACGCCGGCGATTGCTGCTGCGGAGCCAATTTCGTGTTGTATGATATGGCTGTTGCTTGCAGTGAGTACCTCGTTGCTCCTTCCTCCATTGACATAGAGGCTGATCAGGTTACCCATGGAACCGGAAGAGACAAACAATCCACGATCCTTTCCCGTCAATTCTGCAGCAAGTGCCTCAAGCTTGGTTGTGGTAGGGTCTTCTCGGTAGACGTCGTCCCCTACTTCAGCATCTGCCATGGCCTTTCTCATTGCGTCGGTCGGTTTGGTGATGGTGTCGCTTCTCAGGTCATAATATTTCATTGGTAAACTCCTTCATGTTCCCTAAAACTATAGCCGAGAGGATGATTTCAGTCCAGCATAATAAAGGTCCCCGGATATACATCCAGGGACCTGTACGTTACTGGTAAGACAACTACTTGAGGTAGATGTCCTTGACCGGATGGTAATCCATGGTATTTGGATGCCAGCCGCCCCACTTGTCAGTATCAATCATGTTGATAGCAACATAGTAGTAGAGAGGCATGATACCCATATCCTGGTTGACCATGATGTCTTCAGCAGTCTTCAGAACGCCGAAGCGATCTTCGCCTGCAGGCATTCTTGCTGCTTCATTGATCAAGAGGTCATAGATCTCATTCTCGTATCTTCCACCGTTCATACCGGCACCGGTGATGAACATGTCAAGGAAGGTATTCGGATCCTGGTAGTCACCAACCCATCCTGCACGTGCAATCTCAAAGACGCCTTCGTTACGGTTGGAAAGGTAGGTCTGCCATTCCTGGTTCTCAAGAACGACGTTGATACCGAGGTTGTTCTTCCACTCCTGCTGGATGAACTCAGCAATCTGCTTGTGACCTTCGTTGGTGTTGTACAGAATGGTTGAGGTCG
>JBFWKK010000078.1:0-10313 GCA_050252715.1 Sphaerochaeta sp.
CTTCCGATCTTTTCAGTTCATCGTTTTCAAAGAGGTATGCTAGGGTACCTCTTTGGTCCCCTCTTGTACCATCCTGATCACCTTCACGTTTGTTGTACAGATCATCGCTCATGATGTCCCCCTGGATTACATCCCCATTATCCACCAGTATGACAGATGGATGTGCATCGCTCACTTCCTCGATATAGGTGACAATGCGAGCTATAGTATTGCTGTTCGTCTCCTTGTCGTTCTCACCATACATTGCCATGAATGTCTGTGGCAGCAAGGAAAACCAACTCATCACGCTGGTCCGGCAGTGGTTGGGATACAAGAGAGAGAAGTGTGAGGAGAACCCGTTTCAAGAGCATACGTTTTTCCAAAGAATTCCCCTTCATGAATCATTCAGTTTGTACGATAGTACCGGGTACTCTGTTCATAGTGAGAACTCAATCTTAGTGATAAAGCCTTTTTGCTACCTCACTACCATCTTCAAACTGCGCTTCATACGAGACAGAACCTTGGCGGTCATAGCAAACCCATGGACCATGCTTCACCCCATGTTTGTAGGTACCAACTTGATGGATGATTCCATTCTCGCGATAGAAGTGCCACAAACCTTCCATTAAATTGTCCTTGACCCCACCTTCTGCTTTTACATTTCCATTCTTGAAGTAATAGGTGAGTTTGTTGCCATGCATTCTCTGTTTTGCTTGTCCATTTGCATATGTCTTCTCACGATCCATCATCACCTCCTTTGCAGAAAAACAAACAAGCAAGGAACTGATAGTCCTTGCTTGTACCAAGAGAAGTATTGCTACTTGCAGCATGTGCTGGATGTCTGAATTCAAATTGAACAGGAAAGCCTTTCACTGGTGCTCCTCCTGATTACACTTTACACTAGCACACCTTTTTTCATCCGTATATCTATTTACTCATGTTCTTTGAGATAATCAAGCAACTTTACAATGGTCATCGGTGCACTTCCCTCATAGTGATTGTTTACATTGATGTAGATGACTTTTCCCTCCTGTGCCAACTTCACGATTCTCGGAGCAATTGCCATAAGTTCATTGTCATGGTTTTCTAGAATCCCATTCCAGATCCCCCCACTCTCCTGTTCTATTGCCTTGCGATCCTGACCATGGAGACGGATACAAAAAGGAGTTTGGAGATGAGATTCTGCTCTCTCAAGTTGCGTTGCAATGTCATCCATCCAATAGCCGGAGAGCAACACAGGTCCTACGTGCATTTCCTTGAGGATCGTAAAATAGGAAGCGTCCATCCATGCAGGATTTCGTATCTCAACTGCATAGGGAATACCATCAGGCAGGAGGGTGAAAAAGTGCTGCAAAGAGTCGAGAAATGCGGAACGTCCTGCAAACATGGTACGATTGAGATATCCGAATTGAAACATGAGCAGTCCAATCTTGGAAACCATCGGTTCCAGCATTTCTAGAAACCGGTAGAATACCTCGGCATCCAGGAACCAAGGATTTTTCTCTGTCTTGCTTGCGTAGCCTGTGGGTAGGGTGAGTGTATTCGGGCATTTTATGGTGAAACGAAATTCATCAGGGGTATCATCGACATATGAGCGCACAGAGAGGGGATCAGGAAGACGGTAACTCTGTTTTCCCAATGACCAAAACCACTGGTCAACCTCCACTGTGTCATACTTTCTTGCATACTGGGCAAGATACTCCTCATCAGAGTCAGCTTGATAGACCAGACCTTCCCAGCTCTCATACTTCCAGGAACAGGTTCCAATATGTAGGTTCTGCATACCCTACTCTACCAAAAGGGTGGAAGAGAGAGCAAGGCCGGGACCTCACGGTCCCGGCCATGTCAGGAAGGTATATGATCTCACCCTTGGGCGATTGACCAATCAAATTCCCAGTCGTCCATTCCTCGCGGATATGGTCACCAGATGTGCAAGTTCCTCTGCAATTGCATCACTGAACTCATCTAATGTTGCTCTCCAGCTCCAGTTCACATCATTGCAGGTGGATGGGTAGTTCATTCTCGCTTCCTCATCCTTTCCCAAAAGATCCTGCATGGGAATGACAGCAGTTCTTGCACAGGAGAGCATAAGCGTACGTATCATCTTTTTTACAACCATATCCTCTGAACAATCGAGATAGGTCAACACCATCTTGCGATCCTGTGTATCTAGGGCCTGAAACCATCCCAAGGTTGTATTGTTGTCATGGGTACCGGTATAGGCTACAAAGTTTTCCTGCCAATTATGGGGAAGGAAATCATCATAGTAATTGCTCTTGCCCTCACTGTCCTTGGAAAAACCAAATTGCAGGATCTTCATACCAGGGAACCCATTGGTATCGCGAAGCTCCTCCACAGAATCAGTCAATAGTCCAAGGTCTTCTGCAATAATGGGAACAGAGCCAAAGTACTTTCGTACTTTCTTGAAGAATCGTACCCCATCAACATGCACCCATGTTCCACGTTCTGCCGTTTTATCACCGGCAGGTATTTCGTAGTACGCGTCAAACCCTCTGAAGTGGTCTATCCTGAGAATATCTATCATGGTAAACAGACGTTCCAAGCGCTTGATCCACCATTGGTACTCTTCCTTTTCCAGTACCTTCCAATCATAGACAGGATTTCCCCAGAGCTGCCCTGTAGCACTGAAAATATCCGGGGGAACTCCACTGACCGCACTGAAGTGGCCCTCTCCGTCCGTCTTGAAGAGATGCATGTTGCTCCAGGTATCAGCACTGTCAGCTGCCACGAAGATAGGCACATCTCCTACCAATTTGATCTGTTTCTCATTGGCATAATGCTTAAAAGCATCCCATTGGATTGCAAAGAAATATTGCAAAACTTTCCAGGTGGCAATCTCAATTGCATGGGAAACTGAGAATTCCTGCAAAGCTTTGTAATCTCGTTTTGCATACTCCTTGGGCCAGTGACTGAACCATCGTGCATCTTGGAACTTCTCATAGAGCACCATGAACAGTGCATAGTCATCCAACCAGAATGATTGTTCCTTGCAAAAGCACAAAAAGGCTTGATCTTTCTCCCTACCTGCATCCAGAAACGCTAGTGCGGCTTTCTTGAGCAGCGGCAACTTATAGTGCTGCACAGCTGTGAAATCTACCTTGTGCTCTGGAAATGAAGGAAGTGCCGATAGGTCTTCAGCACTGAGAAACCCCTCATACTGCAAGACCTCAAGGTCGAGCAACAATTCATTTCCAGCAAACGTGGAACGTGGTGCGTAGGGAGAATTTCCAAATCCTGTTGGATTGAGCGGCAACAACTGCCACAGACGGATGTCCGCCTTCTCCATCCAATCGGCTACACGATAGGCATATCTACCCAAATCCCCAATACCATAGGGGGATGGGAGGCTGGTTATGTGCAGGAGAATGCCAGCATCCCTTATCTGCTTGCTATTCATCTGTACACACCTCATTCATAGTACATCTTTCCATCCGATCAACCTTTGACAGCACCAGCAACTACACCACGGATAATATGCTTCTGTGCTGCTAGATAGAATGCAATGATCGGAACCATTGCCAATACAAGCATGGCCATCATGGCGCCCATGTCGACCGCTCCGTATCCACCCCTGAGATATTGGATTGCAACAGGAATGGTCTTGTACTCAGTTCCAATGGTCAGGTAGGGAAGCAGGTAGTCATTCCAAATCCACATGGAGTTCAAAATGGCTACGGTAATGGCAGTTGGCTTGAGCATCGGAAAGACGATCAAGAAGTAGGTCTTTACAGGACCTGCCCCATCGATCATAGCTGCCTCTTCCAGACTAAGCGGAATGCTCTTTATGAAACCACTGAACATGAAGGTACCCAATCCTGCACCAAATCCAACATAGAGGACAATGATTCCTACTGGATTATCCAGGTGCAGGATATTAGCAGTCTTGCTCATGGTGAACATGACCATCTGGAAAGGGACGATCATGGAGAAGACCAAAAGGTAGTAGGCAAAATTGGTAAACCAGGTCTTTACTCGGGTCAGGTACCAGGCAAGCATACTGGTAATTATTGAGATGCTCAAAACCGAGAATACGGTAATGAAAAGCGAGTAACCGAATGCATTGAAGAATTTGATCTTTTCTGAGCCACTGATATAATTCTCCCCCCCTGCATAGGTATCAGGATTGGGGAAGGAGAACGGTTCATTCGAAATGAAAAGTTTTGACTTGAATGAGTTCATCAAAACAATAAGGATCGGAGAGAGGAAAACTATGGCCAAGGCAGAGAGGATAATGATCAGGGTAAGATGTATCTGTTTATCCCTTGTTTTCAGGCTCATGCTTCTACCTCCTTGTTTCGGGTCAGACGAAGCTGACTCAATGCGATAAAGGCAACAAGAATGGTAAAGAGTACAGCCTTTGCCTGCCCTACCCCTTCAAAGCCTGTTCTTCCGTAGAACGTATTGAAAATGTTGAGAGCCAACATCTCTGTCTGCTTTCCAGGAGCGCCAGCGGTGAGGGCAAGGTTCTGGTCAAATAGCTTGAAGCCATTGGTGAGCGTGAGAAAGCTGCAGATGGTGATGGAGGGCATAATGGACGGTAGGATAACAGAGCGAAGCATCGTCCAATTTCCCGCCCCATCTATTTGGGCAGCCTCAATAAGATCATGGGGAATATTCTGGATACCTGCGATGTAGATAACCATCATGTAACCGATGTTCTGCCAGTTCATCAGAACAACCAAGCCCCAGAAGCCATATTTTGGATCACTGACAATCGTCACTCCCTGTTTGAGCAGGATACCATTGATGATTACCTGCCAGATCCAACCAAGGACAATGCCTCCAATCAGGTTGGGCATGAAAAACACCGTTCTGAAGACATTGGTTCCCTTTACCCCCCTGGTCAACAACATGGCCAGAGTAAATGCCCCAAGATTGATGGTTACCACAGAAACCACGGTAAAGCGAACGGTAAACCACAGTGCACTAATGAATTCCTTGTTTATGAAGATGTTCTTGTAGTTTTCAAGGCCATTGAAGGTTGCATCGGTAACGGTACTGAACTTGAAAAAGGAAAGAATCACCCCCATTACCATGGGAATCAGAAATGCAACAGCAAAACAGAGTAGGCCCGGAAGCGCAAATAAAGCAAAATATTTCTGGATGGATTTTTGCATGAAGGACTCCCTTATAAAAACAGGTACACCGCCCAGCCTTCCAATGAAGGTAGGCGGTGTATTCTTACTGATAGCAGTAAGGTACTAGTTTGCCAGATCGTACTCGCTCTTCCAAGCGTCGATCGCAACGTTCTTTACTTCATTCCAATTCATCCTGCCGACGCTGTACTCAGCAAGTGCAGCACCAAAGGAATTCTTCCACTCTTCACTGGGAATGGCGGAGAATGCCCAGGGAACGGAGCTCACACCAGGCTTGTTCATCCAGCGGATGACTTCCTTTGCCAATGGATCGGTAGGAAGTTCGCTGTCCTCGAAGGAGTTGAACGGAGTGATGAACATCAGATCGTTCTTCACGAACTGCTTTCCGGTCTCACTTGCAAAGAGCCAGGTGAGGAACTGATCAGCCATTTCCTGCTGTTCGACGCTGACATTGCTGTTGATGCAGAGGTAGTTCTCGGTACCAACATTGAGTCCAGCATTCTCTTCCCCTTCAATACCGGTATAGATTGGCATGAACTTGATGTCGGAATCAGCAACCTTGTTGCCTTTTACGCCAAGAATCTGGCTTGCACCCCAGTTGCCGTTCTGAACCATTGCTGCCTGACCAAGAGCAAACTCAGCCATGGAGTCATCCACACTCTTGCTACCAAGAAGGCCAGGAGCGGTTGTGCTGTTGTTCAGATAGAGGTCCCAGATGTTCTTCATGTTATCACTGTAGGTAAACTCAAGCTCTTCTACGACGTCCCCTGCAGGAATACCACGAGCGACCATCTCAAAGTGAAGAGGAACGTTCACCAAGTGAGTCTGCCATCTCCACTGGTTTCCTGCTGAGAGGCTGGTGGATGCAAAGACACCCTTGATCCCAAGAGCATCCTTGTGCTTGGTCATATCTTCAACCACTGCCTTGAGTGTAGCAAAATTGTTGATCTCATCTGCATTGGAGATTGACACTGCCTTTCCAGGAAGAGCAAAGTACTTTCTCATGATTGCATCGTTGTAGATGATGCCATAGCCTTCAACAGCGTACGGAATAGCCAAGACACTCTCCCCTTCAGTGAGAGCCATGGACTTGTCGCTGAGAATGCTGTAGAACTCGGTGTTACGGAGATCAGAGGTATAGTTCCTGCTCCCCTTCAAACCAACAGGACCATTGGTCTGGAAAATTACCGGAGGATTACTCTTTGCAATTTCACTTTTAAGTGTCTGGGCATAGGTGCCGCTTGCTGCGGTTACAACCTTAAGCTTGATTCCAGTCTCTTCTTCGAAGGCTGGGGCAATTTTGGACTCATACACATCTGCAATTTCTGGCTTGAAGTTCAAGAAATACACTTCCTTGGCGGGAGCGGCTTCTTCGGCACCGGCTGCAAACACAACCGAACCCATAGCCATCATGACAATCAACAGGGCAATAAACAGCTGTTTTTTCATTGGTTCTTTCTCCTTTGGTGTTACCGTATTCATCGAAATCTAGCAAGTTCCGATTTTCTTTGGTACATCTCTATACTAAACCGGTTTTATAAACCGGTCAACATAAATTTATCAGAACTATTCTTTCGACTGTCTCGAATATGAAAACTCCCACTCATAGTGCAATTGAAACATTCCAGTAGGGGGAAAGCTGTGGTTTAACAAGGTAAGAACAGGAAAGAGGATCCCGAAGGAAAAAATGAAGAGGAAGCCCTTTGTCTTGTTGCCACTTGCCAAAACTTCCTCTTCACCAAATACGTTATAAACACACTATCATCGAAACAGCTTCGATTCAAGAGATCTTCCATCCATCCTTGAGAAAGGGCAAGGCCGAAGTACGCGCTCTATAGTGAAATATCCGCCTGAAGAACTGTAAAAAGAGAAGGATCTTTTGTAGTAAGAATTCTGCCGATCCTGAACATGGACAAGCACATTCGAACCGCTATGCATTCATACATGCTTGGTATTGCCGAAGAAGTGTATGATGTTGCCCCCTATCCAGTAGGTGGGCATGCCCCAGAACATGCTGTGTTCCTTGCTCCAAACACAGCAGAAAATCCTTCTATTTTGAATACCCTTTTCGGCTCCTGCCCACTATAGCCTTATACCTTTTCAGCATCCATATAGTACTCATAGGTATACCATTTTTCACACTATTGTTCTTTTGGTACCAAATCCATTTTCACAGGAACAGTCTCTTCCTGTGTATGTCAGAAAGACATTTGCAACCCTTGCACTTTGCTATAACCTGTATTAGATTAACAAGTGTGACGTGATTTATCCCCCAACTTGCAGCGTCGTAAAACAAATTGCTAAAAGGAGTCCTTGTATGTACCATCACTTCAGCTATGCCACTTGTGTAAGGTCTCCAAAGCTAAAGGAGGCCGCTTATGTATTGATCTACAAGAGTAGTTCACCATCAATCCATCTTACACAAGGAGCAAAACCATGCAGTATGAACCCATCTATACACATACTGGGTACCGGATCACCGAGTCCTATCGATTTGGTGATGAACTCTACAATGCTGAATTTGTAATTGGCAGACTGGGATATGTGACAGGGTTGGCCGGCTATGATCCCTACTTCCTCACTATCAAACTCAAAGATGTCTCAGGTAGTTCAATCGGGACAATTCATTGCAGATTCCCACAAGTGTTGGCGAAGGATACAGATAATCCCAAACGGATGTTGAAACCTGAAACACAGCGTAATAACACTGGCAAACGGGAGTTCACCTCGTATGCATCAAGGCAGCTTCAGCTTGCAGTAGAGGCATTTCTAGAGGAACGACTTCTCTACAAGACCATTGACAGGACGTGTGACGAGTTCACCTTCAATCTCCAGTAAATACCTCAACTCGGTTTCTCCCTGTCTCCTTTGCACGGTACAGCGCCTGATCTACCTGTCGGAAGATCTTGGTATCAGTATCGTCAGGGAGCACGGGAGAAACCCCGAAACTGGCTGTAATCGTACCGATGGAGGCAAATTGCGTTTGCTCCATCTCTTTTCGAAGTGATTCAGCAAGCATCTTCCCATCACGTTTGGTCAAAATAAGAAACTCCTCCCCTCCCCATCGGGCAAAGGCTTCATCCTCTAACAGTCTACTCTTTATGAATGAGGAAACTTCCTTGAGCAATGCATCGCCTCTTTGATGCCCAAAGGTATCATTGACCTGTTTGAAATGATCCAAGTCAAAGAGAATGACTGCGGTGAACGCAGAGCCCCCTTGGCGATGCTCAAGAAGATCGGTAATGATACTGTCTATCTTTCTTCTATTGATAAGACCGGTCAAATCATCATGCTCACTGAGTAGTCGTAACTGGACATTCTGCGATTCAATTATGGCGATATTCCTCTGCTCTTGCACGTATTTGCGATAGTTGACTGCTGAGATAGCCCATGCAATCAAATTGTTCACAAAAAAATCTGTGCTGAAGGGAATATTGGAAGCAAGGCGGATGTTCGAATCAGCCAAATAGATGGAGGCAATAGCCAGTGAACAATAGAGAATCCCTGATTGGATGTAGTCAAGCAGGAACAAGACAGCTCCCCCATAGATGATCGCGAGATACAGGGTAGGAATATTGAGCAGTACCGTCGTGGTTGCAAACATTCGATTGAGTGCGATTGTCATCCCAATGGCAAGCGGTACCATCTCCAAAACCGGATACCCAAGACCGGTAATTTTTTCTTTTGGGATACTCACTATCAAACTGACGAAGCAGACAAACCCAATCAAGAATGAACTGAAAAAGTATTGCATGCGAATCGGAGAACCTGGTGGTATGAGAAATATGCCATAGAATAGTTGCTCAAAAGCCATCAGCGCAGAGATACCCCTGGTTGTTTTTAAATTCCTGATGAATCGCTTTGTCCTTTGGTCATGGGAAGTCATGGTTTCATATATACCCGAAAAAAGTCCATGCGTCAGTAAAAAACATATCCGTTACGGTAAAATTTACAGAGAAATTGATTTACGCAAAGAGGGAGGGGCAAAAATGTCTCTCCCCCAGTAAAGATGGGGTTATCAATAGTTTTGTGTAATTGATTTTCTATAGTTTTACTCTTCCTTCAAACATAATAGAAAACTGGTTCAGTGCGACACCCCAATTCCTGATTGGCATGGTCCATTTCTTTGATGCTTTGGTTATGGCAAGATACATAATCTTGTAGATTGATTCATCTGTGGGGAATGCTGCTCGGTTCTTTGTCACCTTTCTCAGTGAGAAATTCAAGGACTCTATAGCATTGGTGGTGTAGATGACCCTGCGGATTTCTTCAGGATATGAGAAGAATTCACTCAGGTCACCCCAGTGGGACTCCCAAGATTTGTAGATCATGGGATATCTGGAATTCCAAGCCTCGCCAAAATCCTCAAGGCTGAGCAGGGCCTCCTCCTCGGTTGATGCTGTATAGATCCTCTTCAGGTCATTGCAGATTGCCTTGAGGTCCTTGTAGGAGACGAACTTGGTGCTGTTGCGTATCATGTGGACAATGCACAGCTGAATCCTGGTCTGGGGGAATACGGCCCTTACTGCATCAGGGAACCCGGTCAGACCGTCCATGCAGGCTATGAATATATCATCGACCCCACGGTTCTTCAGGTCTGTGAGGACTCCCATCCAGAACTTGGCCCCCTCGTTCTCGCTGAGATAGAAACCGAGGACTTCCTTGTGTCCCTCCATATTGATTCCCAGGGCTATGTACAGTGCCTTGTTCTGGTTCTTGCCACTCTCCCTGCTGTTCACCCGCAAGGCATCAAGATAGACAATGGGATAGATGGGCGAAAGCGGCCTGGTTCTCCACTCCCTCACCTCGGTGAGGATACTGTCGGTGACCCTGCTGATGAGTTCGGGTGACACTTCCACGCCATACATGTCCTGCAGGTGCGCCTGGATGTCCCTGACAGTCATCCCACTGGAATACAGGGCTATTATCTGCTCGTTAAAATCGGCAGCCTCTTCTCGTGTTTTGGCACCATGACCGGTGTGAACTCTCCATTCCTGTCACGGGGAATGCTGAGCTCGACCTCTTGGTCACGGGTGAGTACCTTCTTGCTGGAATAACCGTTACGGTTATTGCCACTACGATCTCCCAGAGATGAATGTTTCTCATAGCCGAGATGGTTGTCCATCTCGGCCTCCAGAGCCTTGTTGAGTATTCTTGAGGTTAACGCCTTGACCAGCCCTCCTTCTCCAAACAACTCATCTTGGGTAACCCCATCGA
>JBFWKK010000079.1:0-10288 GCA_050252715.1 Sphaerochaeta sp.
CGTTGTTCAGCCACCACAACAAGGGCCGCAAGCCGGCAACGACCAAGCCACAGGAGACCAGGAAGCTGGTCGAGCAACTGTACAAGGAGAAATACTGCAATGCCAGTTTCACCCATTTCGTAGAGATCCTGAGGGAGGACCACCACATCCACCTGTCGGACGGGACACTGCACTCAATCCTGAAGGGGGCATACCTGGTCTCCCCTTGTTCGAAGAAGGCAACCAGGAGGCAGATGGAGAAGCGGCTGAGGCTGGTCGCAAGGAAGGAGCACCTGAGCAAGGCCGAGAGCGAGCAGGTCAACGCAGCCTTTGCCGTACTCGACGATGCCGATGCGCATCCCAGGAGGCCCAGGAGCAAGTATTTCGGTGAGATGGTTCAGATGGATGCCAGCGAGCTCGTCTGGGTTCCCGGGGCGGGCAAGTGGCACCTGCATGTGGCCATAGATGATGCAACGAGCGAGGTGGTGGGGGCATGGTTCGACACTCAGGAGACCTTGGACGGCTATTACCATGTACTGTACATGATCCTCAGGAACTACGGCATCCCCTCGCGCTTCAGGACCGACCGCAGGACCGTCTTCGAGTACAAGTCCCTCTCCAAACCCGACGAGGAAAAGGATACCTTCACCCAGTTTTCCGCAGCCTGCAAGACCCTGGGCATTGAGATCGAGGCAACCTCCGTACCTCAGCGGAAGGGTCGAATTGAACGCCTCAACCGCACGCTTCAAGGCCGGCTGCCGGTGGAGTTCACCCGCCATGGGATTGCCTCCATGGAGGAGGCGAATGCCTTCCTGTGGGACTATCTTCCCCGGTTCAATGCACAGTTCTCGCTCAAGGATGAGAAGGATCTCGACACCAGCACCTTTCTTGAGGCTCCTCCAGAGCAGGACATCAATGCAATCCTGGCGGTGGTTTCCCGGCGGGTGATCGATGCAGGCAACAGCATCAAGTACCACAATGCGTATTACCAGCCCTGTTTCCAGTATCCCAACGGCCTGAGACCTAGGCTCTTTGTGAAGGGAACGAAGGCTTTGGTCATCAGGGCATTCGACGGCACGCTGCTTGCCAGCATCAAGGAGGAGACCTACATCCTCAGGGAAGTGGAGAAGCGAAGCTCCCACAGCAAGGAGTTCGACCCACAGCCCATCCCCAAGCAGAGGAAGCCATACAAGCCGGCCCCGGACCATCCCTGGAAGACGAGGTTCCTCTCTCCAAGGGTGCTTGAGACCCATATCGCCGAATCCCCCAAGGGGTACGAGCTATGAGAAACCGGACCGGATACAAGGACCTGGACTCGCTGCGGGAAGACGCTGTCTTCTCCAGCGAGGAGCTTGAGCTGCTCCTCATGCGCCTCAATGAGGAGCTTGAATATGCTTCATCCGACATCCTTCGGACCTGGGAGAAACATGCCACCAATGCGCACAAGACTGACACCTGGCGGTTTTAGGAGGTGGAAAAAATCATTTACGGGTTACAGGAATTCTGCTGTATTTTTTTTTGGTTCAACTGTCTCGAATATGAAAACTCTGAATATCCGCACGTAATAGCACCGGTGCTCACTCAAGCGAACACCGGTGCTTTGCACATTCAGAACCACCTAAATCAGGTTGGGCACTTAGAGAAAGATTGTTTGCCTATGACTTCCCTCATATTGAGATCCCCCGAGTCAAAGAAGACAGACTCATGAACTACTGTGTCAGTGATTGCATCAGTTTGCGGACCGCCCCCAAGCTTGCTCAGCCATTCATCCGGTGCAAACTGTGATCAGAATATCGTGCTCCCATTTTGGTACCTTGTTTCAAGCAGCTCAAACAAGAAGGTAATCTGAACATTATTCAGATGATGGCCTATACAAAGCATCTTCAGTCATATCTTTAATATCGTTTAAGGACACTCCTTTCTCTCCCGCTGCAATGCAAGTATTACAAACTGAATGTTTGGAAATACGTCTTGTCTGGGATATTTCATTCATCGACATCTTGAGTTCGCTGATGGTTCCCAACCAGTTGACCGGTAAAGACCCAGCCACCTAACGGAGAGAAACTTACCAGTAGGAAATAATTGATGATAAACCTTGGATATGAATGCATAGCATGCAGATATCAATCCAAGGGGGGTAATCATGACCAATTTCAAGGAAATCCTACGTTTGTATTGCGGAGGATTCAGTCAGTAATCGAATGCAACCAGTCTATGATGCTTCAGGATTGCCATTGCCCTCTGCATCATACATAAGAGCAAATAAGCGGGGATTGTAACTCCCGGTTTCAAAGGATGTCATCATCAGGGACCTGAGGAAACTCCTTCATTACAGCCAAGAAGGTATTCGTGACCCAAGCTATATGCTTCCTGTTTTTTTCATGTTGTGAAGGAACTAAAGAAATCCCGACCGGATGAGAACTGGCCGAAGGTAATAGGTTATGTTGCCTTGGGTCAAGCAATCCTGGGAAGGGTTACAGCGTCTTCATAAATGCCGAGACTTGGAGGACAAGACCTACGTTCCATACATTCAGCTAAACCCTGATTGTTTTCAATTTTTCTTGTCAGCAGCTCTTGCTGGCAGGGATTGCATAGTTCAGTGGCGGGCTTTGCTCAGGTCAAGTGGCCGGGGTGCACCGTTGAACTCAACATCTCTTGGGACCTAAGCTCAAGAATAAGCTTAACATGGATTTTTCTGGCCATGTAGGGCCTCCTCAAAATTTGATAACGGAACTGAACTGTTCCATTGTCACTATCCTGAGGTATAAGGACTGCTTTGTGGTTGTAAATGTGTTTTCTTAGAAACATTGGAGCTAAGATGGACGGTGTCTAGGCTGTAACTGCTGGTGCTCTAGCAGGAAACGCAAAACGGTGCCCACGTTGCCACAAGTGGTGCTGAATGCGCAAATGGTGGTGTCATTACGTGCAAATACTCAAACTCCACTCATACCGCAAATAAAATATTCCAGTAAGGGGCAAGCTGTGAATTACTGGAGTAAGAACTGGAGAGAGACTCGGCAAAGGAGATGAAAAGAGGAATCCCAATACTAAATTCCCAAGTTTTTGTAACGAGGAGAGCGGTGAATCAGTCCAGGACGGTCCCTCATCCCAAATATTCATTAGCTTGCCTTTCCATGAATACTCAGCACTAAACAAATCGAAGATGAGCTGTCACTGAGCCGTCGTAGGGCCGGTGTACCCATTCTTGTATTTTCTCTAGTGATGAACCATCAAATAGGTAATCACCGTATCCAGGATTTCTTTGTATTTCTAGTGTTTTCTCTGTTTCGCAGGTATGAAGTTGATGAGTCCTTTCCGAGCAGTGAGAACAATCAGAGGGATGAAGTTTACGAAGAGCCTTCCTTGCATCAACTTGTCGGTATAAACCCTCAACCTGTGACAGTCTATGAGGTTCTTCATGTCATTGAAAAGCAGTTCGATATCATTTCTCTGTCGATTGGTATATAAAGCTTCAGAGGGATTCTTTTCAGCATTGGTATCGATGTCCACAAGGATAGTTATGGTTATTCACTAAGGGGACCATTTCTAGATTTGTAACTCGCCAAGGTTCGTTCAGACCAAGAGTCATGATGTAGTTAAGTCTGTCTGAGGGGAACCGTTCATGTTGCAACACCTCTCTTGTCTGAAGAAAAACAGTATCATAGCATCCCCAGGAATTGCCACTATCAGCTTGTTTCGTTACGACCCTACCCATTCAAAAAGCGAATAGCCATCTATGTTACTCTAAAACACTAGTAAATATAATATTATATGAGTACATCATACTCTATTCCTGAGATTTTTGACTTCTAGAAGGGGAGAATAATTGGCCGTTTATCCATTACGCTGCTTGCTGAATGCGAACGCTCAAATTTTCTCATGAGTAGGAAATCGTGGAGCAAGATCGAGGAGGCCTACTTACCATGCGTTTTGTACGCAATTGCTTTCGAAACTCTGTCGGGGAAACATGATGGAACTCTTTGAATGCCTTGGAGAAGGCTAATTCATCATCAAATCCCACACTGTGGGCAACCTGTGCAATATTCATATATTTGGACACCAGAAGGCTTGCAGCATGTTCCATGCGTACCGTGTCGAGAAACTGCTTCGGGGAAACCTTGTAGACCTCCTTGAAACAGGAATAAAGGTAGTTTCTGCTGATTCCAATCTCATTTGCCAGGTCTTGGATTTTTATGCATTCTGCAAAATTCTCCATGATGTAGTGATATACTTTTCTCGCATACTGTGCAGACTGCAAGTTACTCTCGCTCCCGATCACCCCTTGAGCCTGATAGTCCTCAATCAGATGGGCTATGAAGTGGAAGAAGCATCCGTTTCGACGCAACTCATTGGTAAACGTAAGGTGGTAGGTCTCAATCATACCCTCAATATCATGCTTGAGGATGCTCTCATTCCCTACACTTCTCACAGGATGCTCAAGGGAGAATCCTGCCATGGCCATACTTTCTTCAGCCATCAAACCGGAAAATCCTACCCACATATAGGTCCAAGGGTCATGCCTATCAGCGGTGTACTGCGCAGAAACCCCTGCAGGGATCAGGAATGCTTTATGCTTGTCCAGCTGGTACTCCTTTCCTTGCATTTTCAACACACCCTGCCCACTATTGATGATATGAATAAAACTCGTGTCTCTTATTTCAGGACCGTTATTATG
Source organism: Sphaerochaeta sp. (assembly GCA_050252715.1). Lineage (GTDB taxonomy): Bacteria > Spirochaetota > Spirochaetia > Sphaerochaetales > Sphaerochaetaceae > Sphaerochaeta. The sequence goes on from JBFWKK010000079.1 coordinate 4,655, forward strand.
TAAAGGTGAACACTGTTGTATCCCACAGTAGGAAAGGGCGAGATCGATGGCAGACTTCATCAATCCATCCAAGCCTACGAAACGAGCAGCCTTGATCAGGAGTTCATTCTCTGGCATGTCACCCTCCTTTCCTACCTAGTATACACCAATCTTGTCTTGTATCGTAAGGATACATTATACAAAAAGATACAGCTACCTGTACATCTCCATGTACTGGCCATGCGCTTCAATCATCTCATCACAGAGCTTGATAATGTCATCGATTGAAAGCTCAGCGGCAGTATGTGGATCAAGCATGGCAGCTTGGTAGATCGTATCCTTTCGTTTGGTAATCGCAGCCTCAATGGTCAGCAACTGCACATTGATATTTGTCATATTCATTGCAGCAAGCTGTACAGGAAGAGGTCCTACATGACAGGGATTTACTCCATTTCCGTCAATCAGGCAGGGTACCTCGACACAAGCTTCACCAGGAAGGTTGTCGATCAAGTGCGTGTTGAGGACATTTCCATTGATCTTGTATGGGGTGTCCGTTACCACTGCCTCCATAATATGGCTTGCATACTCCAAGGATCGCTTATGGGTAATGGCCGCCTTGTTGAAAATACGCTTTTTTTCCTCAGCCCACTCAGCAATCTGACGGATGCAACGCCTTGGATACTCATCCAACGGAATATTGAAATCCTCTATCAACTGGGGATAGGCTTTCTTGATAAAGAACGGGTTGTACTCTGCATTATGTTCGCTTGACTCGGTACAGTAATACCCAAAGTGCTTGATGTATTCATAGCGAACCATGTCATCATGCTTCTCTTCCAGGTTTTTCTTCGCTGCACGCTTCTTGATCTCGGGATACAGATCATTGCCATCCTTGTCATGGAGGCTGAGCAACCAAGCCATATGGTTTATTCCTGCAATGGTCTCCACACGCCCTTCCAGCTTGTCCTCCATGTTAAGGCCTTTGAGCAAGGTCTCTGAGCATACCTGCACACTATGGCAAAGCCCGACATTCTTTACAGCGGTATAGCGCTGCATGTAGCCGCTGAGCATGGCCATGGGATTTGAGTAATTCAAGAGCAAGGCATCTGGACACACTTCCTCAATCGCCTTCGCAAACACATCCATGACGGGTAGGGTTCTCAGGGCACGCATGATTCCACCGATGCCCAAGGTATCGGCAATAGTCTGACGCAAGCCGTACTTTTTTGGAATCTCAAAGTCGATCACAGTACTGGGCTCATACCCACCAACCTGGATTGCATTGACGATGAACCGTGCTCCCTTTAGTGCTGGGCGTAAATTCTCCAGGCCATGGTAAACGACAATTTTCGCTCTCCCTTGGTTGATGCTCTGATTCATTGCTTCCAAGATCGTTCGGGACTCCTCAAGACGTTTTGCATCAATATCGTACAAAGCCATCTCGAATTCTTGCAGAACAGCCGTCCCAAGACAATCTCCCAACACGTTGCGTGCAAACACCGTGCTACCAGCTCCCAAAAATGTAATTTTCATTCTATTTCTCCCTTCTTTCTGGACTTGCTCACCAAAAAGTTACTAGTATCCTATGCCATGAGAGCATGGGAAATCCTCAGCCATCATGTACTCTATCAGCTAAGCAATATCAACTGATAGACAATCATTTAGAGTTTCCCTCCTGATGTTGCGATTCCTTCGATGAACTGCTTCTGGAAAATAAAGTACAGAACAATCATCGGAACACAAGCAATCAGGGAAGCAGCCATCAGCTCAGGGTAGTTGGACACATACTGTCCTTTCATTTTCGCCAGTGCCGAGGCCAGTACCAGTGCATCCTTTGAGGTGTTTACAATCATCGGCCACATCAAATCCTTGTAGGCAAATACTGCAGTGAACACACTCAGAGCAACAAGGCTCGATTTGGTAAGAGGAGCAAGAATGAACAGGAAGGTCTTTCCGATATTGAGACCATCCAGTTTTGCAGCCTCCTCCAAATCCTTTGGAAGCATCTTATATGCCTGACGCATCAAAAAGGTACCGAAGGCAGTCACCAACCCAGGAAAAACCAGAGCGAAAATGGTATTGGTCATTCCCATCCTGCTGATCATCTGATACTGGGGGATGATGAAGATCTGAGGCGGTATCATCATCTGAATCAGCACCAGTGAGAAGGCAAGGTTGGAGCCCCAAAACTGCAACCGTCCAAAGGCATAGCCGGCCATGCTCGCTGTCACAATTGCACACAGTATTCTGAAAGCAATCATGAGCAGCGTATTCTTGTATAGGTTCAGGAAGTTGTTGGTGGTAAAAACCCTTGTAAAGGCCTCCATCCTCAACTCAGAAGGGAAAAACACGAACGGGTCAAGTTGTACCGCCTCCCCGACAGTCTTAAACGAGGTAAGAACCATCCAGAGAAAAGGAACTATCATCACAAGGGCCACAAGGATCAACACGCCGTGCATTATCATTGTGGAAGCTAAGGATCTTCTTTGCATAACGCACTCCTAGTTGTAGTGTACCCACTTTTTCTGGGCAATCATTTGCAATGCTGTAATGAACATGATGATCATCAGCAATACCACGACAATGGTGGAACCATAGCCAAGATCCCGTTCAACAAACGAGGATTGGTAGAACAGGAATACCAGTGACTGTGTCTTGTACAGTGCCGGATTCGATCGTTCCATGACCATGAAGATGGTATCAAACACCTGCATGGCAGCAATCATTCTGGTAACAATTACAAAAAAGAGAATGGGACTTATCATAGGCACCGTTATATGGACAAAACTTTGTACCGCACTTGCCCCATCCAAATCCGCCGCCTCGTAGTAATCTTTTGGGACTTCCTGTAGTCCAGCGAGGAAGAGGATCATGTTGTATCCAATGTCGGACCAGATACCGATGATTGCGATCGAAAACACCGCAATACTTGGATTGGAAATCCAGTTGATGTTCAGATTGAACAGGTTGTTGATCAATCCAAACTCAGAGTTGTACAACCATCGCCATACCATGGCGATAGCAGCGGGAGCAACAACCATTGGCATAAAATAGATGGTTCTGTATGTCGATCTCCCCCTAATTTTCTTATTGAGCATAACAGCAAGCACCAGTGCAATGAAGACAGAGAGCGGTACCTGAGCGATCGTGTACTTGAGGGTATTGATAATTGACTGGAGAACCGCCTCATCAGAGAACAGCTTTTGAAAGTTCTTGAGCCCTATAAAAATATTACCCCTACCAAAATCACCGGTCTTATGGAAACTTTGGTAGATGGTCGCAACCATAGGTATAATATTCAAAACCAACAGTCCTATCACCGTTGGGAGAATCATCACCCACCCCCACAGAAAGGTATTCGTGGCCGTTGCAGAGCGTAATGAACGATGTTTCATACACGTATTCCTTACAGTAATTCCGGGCAGGAGAATCCTCCTACCCGGATCTCTTTCAGAATCCTACTCCTCAGCGAGGATCTCATTCATCTGTCTTGCAGCTTCCTTACATCCTGCTTCCATGGTCATCTCTTTGGACCATACCTTCAGCATAACGTCAAGAATTGCATTTTCCCACTTCACGGTATTCCGTGAGAAAGGACGAATCACCATATCATCCTGCATGTTCAGATATGCCTGCAGGTTGAACTGGGGAACACTGTTCTTCCACTTATCACTGGTATCTTTGTAGGCTGACATGGTAACACCAAGCTCAGCTTGCTTGAGCTGTCCTTCTTCTGAACCGAAGTACTCAACCAGTTTCCAAGCATCATCACTACGTGGGGTATCGGCGGAAATTGCCCATCCAAGGCCGTTGTAGATGGATGCACGGCGTCCGGTCTTCTCATTCAAGGGCAGCATGGCTACATCACAGTTGTTGTAGCTGTACTCGTTGTCGCGGAATGCAGCAACCATCCAGGACCCCTGCATGGTCATGGCAGTCTTACCTGACTGGAGCAATACATCTTCACCACTTTCACTCATGACATGCTGTGGAGGCATCAGATCTTCATTGATCATCTTCTCCATCCATTTCATAGCCTCAATGGTATTGGGATGATCCATTCCGGACTTGGTCTTGTCATCAGAAATCACATACCCATTATTGCTGTAGATTAGGTTGTACCAACCTGCTTGGTTGTTTGAGTTTACATTGGTGAACCCATAGACAGATCCATCAGCCTTGGTCAATTTCTTTGCAGCTTCGTAGAGATCGTCCCAAGTCCAGTTCTCATCAGGATAGGCAACACCAGCTTCATCAAACAAGGTCTTGTTATACCAGAGTGCGATGGTGTCAATATCCTTGGGCACTGCATAATACTTATTATTAAAGGTATACAGGCTCCAGATATCCTCTGGGTAGTTCGCCGGATCAATGAGGGTGCTCTTTGCAATCCTGTCGGTCACATCAAGCAGCATGTCATTGGACATATAGCGCTGGGATTCATTGGAGTGCATCCAGAACACATCAGGAAGGGAACCTCCCTGTGCTCCTGCTGAGAGCAGTGTCCAGTAGTTATTCCAATCTACGACCTGAACCTCGGCCTCAATACCAGTCTTGGCAGTGAAGTCGTCAATGATCTGCCTGATTCCCGGTTCCTGATTTGAGTCCCAGATCATGACAGACAACGGCTCTGAAGATGTGGCTGCAGCTTTCTGCTCAGCATCTCCACCTGCGAACAAAAGCGCACTTGCCACCATAGTGACAACCAGAAGCAAAACAATCCTTTTTCTCATAGCAAACCTCCTAGGTTTTGTACGATCAAGATACCTACCTATGCATTCTGTTTACACAGAACGTTTTTTTGGATTTTTCAGTAAGTAATTACTTGGTCTTACATTAATCCTAGAATGGTTTGCCGAGAATACCATGTAGAAATGTTATGAATCCATGTAAAAATGATTACAGTTGTTCTGAACGGTCTCTGCTCTTATTTTCTCAATCCATCAAGTAGTTCTGAGCAAACCAAATACATTCGCGGTATATGAAATGGTCCCTTGTACATATTTCCCTTCAAAGGAGTAGAGCGTGTGTTGTCACGGTGCAGATACCCATACCATTCGCCATATTCGTGGTCGAGGAAGTTGTCATTGATGTATTGGTTGACCTCCTCAAACTGGTACAGGTACTCCATCTTTCCGGTCATGCTGTAGGCAAAGAGATTGGCAATGGCTGCCTCACACTGCGGCCACCAAAACTTCATATCGTGCCAGTACTCGGTTGCACTCTTTCCCAAGGCATCACGGAAGTAGATGATCCCTCCATACTCCTTGTCCCAACCACGGCGGAACATCCAGTCGAGCATTGTGGTTCCCAGATGTACAAGATCTGCATCATTGCCCCTTTTCTGTGCCTCAGAAAGAATGAACCATGCACCCTCAATAGCATGTCCCGGGTTCAGCAGACGCCCTTCAAAGTGGTCCAGCTGCAGAGTGCCGTCAGGATTGCACTGCTCAACTACCACCTCGAGATTTGGACGAACAAAGAAAGTTCGTATCTCTTCAATATATCCATCGATGGCCTTCGTCAACTCCTCTCTCTTCTCTGGAAGTGCCTCCCTAAGTTCACTAAGTGTATTGAGCAGGATCATGGGAAGTCCGAACCCTTTGCTCTCACGCTCAAACTTGGGTACCAGTACGCCCGGTTTTGAGAGATATC
>JBFWKK010000080.1:0-8862 GCA_050252715.1 Sphaerochaeta sp.
TCCTCTCTCTTCTCTGGAAGTGCCTCCCTAAGTTCACTAAGTGTATTGAGCAGGATCATGGGAAGTCCGAACCCTTTGCTCTCACGCTCAAACTTGGGTACCAGTACGCCCGGTTTTGAGAGATATCCTTCCACGTTCTTAAAGAGTTCGTAAGCCTTCAAGGCATATTCCTTTCTGTCAAAGGCTCGGCTATAGGCAGCAAATCCCAGAATTGCAAAGGTCTCGCTGAATACATAGCGGATCCGCTTCACAACTGGTTTTCCCTCTTCGCTGACCCGAAAATACATTCTCCCGTCTGTTGGATCGAAACAGTGCTCTTCCATGAACGATACCAGAGAGTCACAAACCACTTTGTATTCTTCTCGTTTCTCCATCTGACGGTATGCGGTTGCAAATACCCACAGAGCCCTTCCCTGGAACCAAACAGATTTATCAGTCTCCAAGAGTGATCCATCACGATCTAAACCTGTATACAAGCCTCCGTGTATTTTATCAAATCCATACTGTATCCAAAATGGCAATACGTTCGTTAAAAGGGTTTTTTTGTGCTCATTATAGAGTTGGTCAAACTTCTGTTTCATCGAATTTTCCTCACTACTTGTATTCTACTCTTAGAAAAGAAGATTGTCATCACTATTCTTAGTTGATTTGCTTTTCTTCCTATGCCATGATAGCACCATGCATACAAAACAGCGCTTGATGAACGATTTACAACGCCTTGCTCTTGATCCAAAAGGGACTACCCTTGCCCACTTCTCCTATAAAAGCATGGGAGATGTTGAGGGGGGTCCCCAAACTGTGATCGACAGCATGCTCACCTATATGGAAGAAGGCCTAATGGTCTTCCCTGCCCACACCTGGAATACCGTACACAAAGACCAGCCCTACTACAGTGTAAACGATACTGAGAGTTGCATCGGGATTATACCCGAAATGGCAAGAAAGGATCCAAGAGGGAAACGCAGTGCCCATCCCACCCATTCGGTCACCGCATTTGGCAAGGATGCTGAGCTCTTCATTGCTGATGACCATAGGCAGCACACACCGTGCGGGAGAACCGGATCCTGGGGGAAACTGCTTGATCGCAATGCGACAATCCTGCTTGTCGGTGTCAGTCTCAATCGCGACACCTTCTTCCATGGTGTGGAAGAGTGGCTCGATATTCCCGGCAGGTTGAGCGAAACCATGAACATGCTCTTCACCCGGCTTAGTGACGGAACCCTCATCCCCACAGCGGTAAAGAACCATATTCTTGCAGTCGGTGCAAACTTTCCGCGAGTTGATTCATACCTACGGGAAAAAGGGATCCTCAAGGAAGGACGATTGGGAGATGCAAAGGTGCTCTACCACAAAACCCAGCCAGCCTATGAGGCGGTTAGGGAGTTGCTCCTGAAAGATCCTGATCTTTTTGGGGTGAAATAACCAGACGATTCAAAGACAGCGCACCTCTAGGCCATCAGCACCAAGCTTAATGCCATAACGATCATACCTGCAATAACACCGGTGATGGCTATATGGTGTTCCCCATACTCCTCAGCGGTTGGGAGCAGTTCGTCCAAGCTGATATAGACCATAATGCCGGCAACTGAGGCAAAGACAAAGCCAAAGGTGATATCATTGAACCAGGAACGGAGCAGGAAGTATCCAATTACCGCACCCACTGGTTCAGCGAGTCCGCTGAGCAAGCTCAACCAGAAGGCTTTCTTTCTACTTTTCGTTGCATAGTAGATAGGGGCAGCAACTGCCACACCTTCAGGAATATTATGGATTGCAATGGCAACAGCGATACTGATGCCTAGGCTCGGATCAGAGAGGCCGGCCATGAAGGTGGCAAGCCCTTCAGGGAAATTGTGGATTGCAATGGCCAGTGCGCTGAAGAAGCCCATACGCATCAAGCGCTTATCATCATCGTTTTTCTCATGCAGAGGATCGCCGGGAACACCTTTCATCTCATGTGGGTTCTCATACTCAGGGATAAGCTTATCGATGATTGCGATCAAGGCAATGCCGGCAAAGAAAGCAATACTGGTCATCCAGTAACCCTCTTTCGGACCCAATGCAGTTTCCAATGCCTCGCGGGCCTTCACGAAAATCTCAATCATTGCTACATAGATCATGACCCCAGCTGAAAAACCAAGGGCTCCAGCAAGAAAACGGGGATTGAATTTCTTGGAGAAGAAGCTCATCAGGGAGCCCACCCCGGTACCCAACCCAGCAAAGATGGTCAAACCAAAAGCAACCAGAAGTGTTGAGGTAGTAATATCATACATAACGAGATTCTCCCGACAGTGCTTACGATACCTAACCCTACCATGAGTGTGAATTCAGAGCAACTAGGAACTGATTGACAAAGATATATATTATACGTAAGGTATATCCATCTGGACTATATGCATTATGACTATAGCTATGAAAGGAATAGTAATGAACGAACAAAATATTTCCTGCTGTCCTGGAAAGAACCAAAAAATGGAACGTTTTCTGGAGGTATGTCTCCTCATGTTGCTTTACAACGAAATGGGACATGGCTATGGATTGATGGAGCAACTGGAACAGTTTGGGTTCTCCAAAGAGGAGCTGCAGGTCAGCACCTTGTACAGAACCCTCAGAAAAATGGAGAAGGAAACACTGGTCCGCTCCTGCTGGGAAGCAGGGGGCCCTGGGCCAAAACGAAGAACCTATGAGATAACAGAAGCTGGAAAGCAAGACCTAAAACAGTGGATCGGCTTCCTGAAGAAGAGAAAATCCATGATCGAGCAACTCCTCTTTACATATACAGAAATAACACACAATGACAAAGGAACAGTATGACAACAACGATTATCATCTACAGTCTCGTGGCTGTAAGCTTTGGAGCATCCTTGATAAAAAGCAAGGAAAAGACAAAAAAAGCAATGCAAGTAGCAGCAAAGGCATTCATGAAAACGGCTCCAAGTCTCTTGCTGGTACTGGGAATCGTAGGGCTGACCTTCGGGTTTCTTGATGAACAGACCATCTCGAAACTGGTCGGCGAGGAGGCCGGCTTCTCAGCCACCATTGTTGCCGCAGTATTGGGTGCCATTACCCTTATCCCTTCCCTTGTTGCATTCCCCCTCGCTGGCTCCCTCTTTCGCTCAGGGGCAACCGTGGTTACCATCAGTGCATTCATCACCACCCTGGTCATGGTAGGCATGGTCACCTTCCCGATGGAAGTCAAAACACTGGGAAAGAAGTTCACCATTCTCCGCAATACCTTGAGCTTTCTTGCCGCTCTCCTTATTGCAGCACTTATGGGGGCCCTCCTATGAAACGATTCCTTCCCGTACTCATAATTCTCGCAGTCTTCATCGCCCTCTTCATTTTCTCCCCGGATGTTGCACAACGATCGAGTGTTGCCCTCTGGGATTACTTCAAGGAGATGGCCTTGATCATGCCACCGGTTTTCCTGCTTATGGGATTCATGGAGGTATGGCTTCCCAAGCAGAACGTGCAGAAGTGGCTTGGAAAGGAGTCTGGTTTCAAGGGAGGGGTGCTCTCGCTTATCCTGGGTACGCTTCCCACCGGACCGCTGTACGTTGCCTTCCCTATGACTGCCGGACTGCTTCGTAAAGGAGCAAGCATTACCAACATGGTTATATTCCTCGGCAGCTGGGCAGCATTGAAGATTCCCCAACTCATGGTTGAAATTAAATTCCTCGGTCTCTCCTTCACGCTGGTCCGTTTCTCTCTTACCCTCCTCGCCCTGGTAGTCATTGGTTTCATCATGGAGCTGTTGCTGAAACACGACAAAGAGAAAGCATGGATGCAAAGCACCCTGGAAGAGGTTCCCATGAAACAAGGCATGGGCATGAAACGGTAAGGAGGCTCTCTATGGGCGTATTGCCAGCTATCAAGAATGTGTTGCTCACCCCACTTGTCCCTCTGGTGATCAAGCACCCCTCCCTGCAGGAATCCTGGTGGTTCCTTCTGGCAATGAAACGCTTTCCTTCCTCAATCGCAAAAACCTATGACCAGAGGCTTACGAAGGATGGTGTTGCGTATCAAGAGCCCATACGAAAAGCCCTTGAGAACGTACAAGACTCACCCTCATCACTCTTGGACCTTTGTTGTGGAACCGGTATTGCAACGATTCTAGCTCGCCATCAGTTTCCTGAAGCCTCCATCACCGCTGTAGACCAGAGCAAGGAGATGATCCAGCTCTGTCGGCAGAAGGTCCAAGAAAAGCACCTCACTGCCATCCACTTGGAAGTTGCAGATGCAAGAGCCCTTCCCTATAGTGATGAAACATTCTCCCTCGTACTTTCCAGCAATGCACCGGTTTATTTGAAAGAAGCCGTGCGTGTTCTCAAGAGCCGTGGTACTCTGATATATACCTTCTCGTTTGCTGGAAGACCATTTGAGAAGCAAAAGCTTCCATCGTTCGATTGTTTGCTTCACATTCTCTGGAACTTACTGACCTAGGAACCACGGATACAGGAGTGTACCTCATTGGCAAAAGAAACTAGCACCCACCTTTTCAACTCCATTGCCTCCATCTATGGGCTGTTCTTCTCCTACCAGAGAGAACGCTATAAAAAGAATATTGCAGCAATGAAAGACAAGGTAGCCATTGCTTCCTATACAAGCGTGCTTGATGTCGGTTGTGGTACAGGGGCCCTCTGCAGTGCCTTATCTGACCTTGCTCTGGAGGTCACCGGTGTTGACCCAGCAGAGAGAATGCTTGCCATTGCAAGAAAGAAAGCCAAGAGAGACAACATCACATTTCAGGAAGCAGATGTAGTGAAGGGACTCCCCTTCCAGGACAATCAGTTTGATATTGCCATTGCAAGCTATGTTGCCCACGGAATGGAGAAGGAGCAGAGAAAACTGCTCTACCGGGAGATGAGCAGGGTCGCAAAGCACTTGGTCATCATCCACGACTATAATAGGAAGCGCTCGGCTCTTACCAGCCTCATTGAGTGGCTTGAAAGAGGAGATTATTTTCACTTCATCAAGCATGCAGAGAGTGAAATGCGTGACTGTCTCTCCGAGATGAAGCAGTGCTTCGTCCACGTGGAGGTTCTCCCCATTGCTGAACGTGCCAATTGGTATATATGTACTCCTGCCTGATCGCAAGAGTACCCCTAACGCATCTGCATAGCCTACCATGCAAGGGACAATCATTGGTACCTTCTTATGCTCAACAGTAGGGTACATTCGATTCTTTTTCCAACTTATCCACAGCTCATGCTTGTTCCATACTGGTGAAAAACAGCACAAGGAGCAATGCATGAAAGAAGAAACAAAAGAAGAACGGACAAAGATTATTGTCCTCAGCGGATTTGCCTTGGTGGTACTTTTCCTATTCGCTTTTGGCTGCTATGGTTGCAGCTACCAGCCTATCACCCCGCCGGATCCCGATATGGCAATCGACGTAACTGAGCGTCTTGCTGGAACCACATGGGGCATTGATGAGGCAGAGGGGGCGCAAGAGAGCCTTGACGAGTTTGGATCCATGGTCTTGCATACCATCACCTTCAGTGAGACCAAGAAGGAACCCGAGGGAGAGCTCTCCCTCCTGCTCTGGTTTGATGAGAATCCCGAAGTAGCGGGAAGGCTCTCCTACCAAGAGGGAACGGGCTTCTATCTTACCATCGAGAATACCCCATGTCCGGTGAGCGTGGTCTACTCCCAAAGCAAGGATGGGTTAAGCGAAACGCTTACCTTGAAGGGACAGGAGAGCAACATCCAATGTTACTACTTGAAAAAATAATCATTTATGCAGATATTTAGTAAAGAGAGAAACACAATTGGCAATCGGCCGATTCTGCTTCGATTCATGAGGATAGATGCAAATGACACGATATACAACACAAGACTTGCTGCTCTACTCGATGGACCAGACAGTCATGACCACACCTTTCTTGGTGGAGATGCTCGACTCAGCCTTGATAGAACACATCCAGGAAGGAAATATTGAGACTGCCTACGGGGTACTGGAGATGAGCGTCAATCTCAGAGAGACCATGGAAGGCAACACACTGAGTGAAGCTGAGGGAAGAGACCTGCTCAAACGCGTAAAAAAAGCAATGAGCAGGGGAAACATCGCCCAAGCAAAACAACACATGGTGGAGTTTGCCTTGCGCTAAAACGCACCATTACAAAGAAAGGGGTCTTTCGCGAAAGCGAGAGACCCTACTCTTTTTCCCTTGCTCCTACCGCCCAATGCTGTGGTACTCCACACCAGCTTCCAGCATTGCCCTGTTGTCGAACAGATTGCGTCCATCATACACCAAGGCAGTTCTCATCAGGGACTTGAACACAGCAGGCGCCACATCCCGTATCTCCTGCCAATCGGTGAAGATGAAACAGACCTGGGCTCCCTGCAACGCCTCTTCAACAGTCTGCACATACTGCATCGGGAACTGGTACTGCTTCTTGCAGTTCTCCTCCGCCACAGGATCAAATGCAGTAATCTCGGCCCCTTGCTCCAACAACAAAGGGATATTGTAGATTGCCGGGGATTCTCTGAGGTCATCGGTACCAGACTTGAATGCAAGACCCAAGACCGCTACCTTTATGCCATTGAAGGTGATCATACGATTTGCAGCCTTCCGATAGAGCTTGTAGCGTTGTTCGTTATTCACCTCCACAGCAGCGGTGACCGTACGAAGATTGTAGCCATACTGGGCAGAGAGATACTGCAGGGCTTTAGTGTCCTTGGGAAAACAGCTGCCCCCGTACCCGATACCTGCCTTCAGGAAACGGGAGCCAATTCTTTGGTCATAACTCATTCCCAGTGCTACATCCTCAATGTTTGCGCCCACAAGCTCACAGAGGTTCGCAAGATCGTTCATGTAGGAAATCTTGAGTGCGAGAAAGTCATTTGAGGCATACTTGGTCATCTCCGCACTTCTTCGGCTGACCACCACGATAGGGAGATTAAATGGGGCATACAGCTCCCTCAGCACTGCCTCAGAGTGCTTGTCCTCGATGCCGATAACAATGCGTTGGGCATGCATCATGTCATGGACTGCAGTCCCTTGGGCAAGAAACTCTGGATTGGAAGCGACTTCGATGCGTACAGGATGAACCAAGGAGTCCTTGATGAACTGCTCAACCTTGTCATTGGTTCCCACCGGAACCGTTGACTTGACCACAACCAAGCAGTCACGCTCAACACTTTCAGCAATCTGACGGGCAACTGAAGCCACATAACTGAGATTCGCCGATCCATCAGGTAATTCAGGGGTTCCCACCCCGATGAAGATGACATCAGGGTCACGGTATGCCTCTTGGTAATTGGTGGTGAAGGAGAGAAGCCCTTTCTCAAGTCCCTCTTTGAGGTACTCCTCCAAATCGGTCTCATAGATGGGACTGATTCCCTTGTTCAGTAATTCGACTTTCTTCTCATCGATATCGACACAGGTAACCTGATGGCCCACATGGGCAAAACAGACACCTGCAACCAACCCTACATATCCAGTCCCAGCGATTGTCAGACGCATTGGTTCTTCCTCCAAACCTCATTCTTTTTTCTTGAAATAGGCAAGATGGAATTCTCTTACCATGTTATTGTAGTATAGTACCAGAAACTGGGGGGAAAAAACATGCAAACCTACAAAACTGCATCAGTACAGTTCCAACATAGTGCCGGAGATAAGGAAGAGAATCTAAAGACCATTGCTTCTTTCGTAGAGGAGGCAGCAAAACAGGGAGTAAATCTTATTGCCTTCCCGGAGATGTGCATCACCGGATATTGGCATGTAAGAAACCTGGACAGGAGTGCCGTAGCAGCACTCTCAGAAGCGGTGCCTGATGGCCCCTCCACCAAATTTCTTGTCACGCTTGCCAGCAAGTATGCCATGCATATTGGTGCTGGTCTTATCGAGCGGGCAGCAGATGGCTCGCTGTACAACACCTATGTAGTTGCCTTGAGTGATGGAACGGTACACAAGCATAGAAAGCTGCACACCTTCATCAGCGCCCATATGGAGAGCGGAGACAGCTATACAGTCTTTGATACTCCACAGGGAATACGAATAGGTGTACTTATCTGCTACGACAACAACATCATCGAGAATGCACGTATGACCGCCTTGAACGGTGCAGATATTCTGCTCGCTCCCCACCAAACGGGAGGGTGCAACTCCGCAAGTCCGAAGGGTATGAAGAGAATAGACACCCAGCTCTGGGAAGAGCGAGAGACCAGAGCCGAAGAACTCCTCTCTGAGTTCCAGGGTCCCAAGGGAAGAGGTTGGCTGATGCGCTGGCTTCCCAGCCGCGCCCATGACAATGGAATGTTCCTGGTTTTCAGTAACGGCGTAGGCAGGGACGATGATGAGGTGAGAACTGGGAATGCCATGATCCTGGACCCGTATGGAGAGGTCTTGGCAGAATCGAAAGCAATTGGCAATGATATGGTAATCGCAGAGCTCGACCTCTCTCTCATTTCTACTAGCAATGGCAGAAGGTGGATGAAGGCCAGGAGACCCGAACTGTATACGCTCATTGGAGAGAGAACAGGCAAGGAAGAAGAGACAAGAAAGGTTCGGTTCACTTACACATAGGCCACTATCCTGTTCCTACCCGCCTCCTTTGCCTGAAGAGAGTGCTGGGGGCGTAATCGGCGTTGCTGAACATACGAGCCAGGAGAAAGAATCCTATTTCGAGACAACACACTATATTCTGCGGTGGGATTATTCCATATTGTTTGGATACAATGAAATAACCTCTCTTTTGCGGTTATTCGCTGTTTCTGGTGGGTAAGACTCAAATGGGTATTCATGATTAGAGGGTAATTTGCTATGGTTAAAGCAAGGAGCATGGCAGATGATCGACCCGCATATTCAGAAACTTTTCAGCCTAGGATTAGGCCTTGAGGAACCTTGGCGCATCACTTCA
>JBFWKK010000081.1:0-8411 GCA_050252715.1 Sphaerochaeta sp.
ATAGCAACAATCTCCTTTTGTTTGCCCCAAGTATACCACCACTTTTTGAGAGTTGCGGGAGAAATTGTCTACAATTTGCTGAGGATGTACAGGATCGATGGGAAGAATTAATGATTTCCGCAGGTTTGGATGAGGTAACTTTTTTGTACGGCTTATGATAGGAATATGACGTGAAAGGGGGGTGGATTCCTCCACCCCCGCCGATTGTCATTTCTGGCCTTGTGCGTTCGCCAACATTTCTTTGAAAAGAGCTTTTGCCTGGGAGAGTGGCAGTCTCATCAGAGGATCGTTGAGGAAGGCTTCCAGCAGAAGCTTGTCATCCTTTTGCAGTACTGCTTTGAGCGTCAGTTCCTGCACCTCGGCGACATGGCGTTCCAGCGTCTGGATTGCCAAGGGCGGAAGACTTGCCAAAGACGGTTTGATGTTGTTGTGGCTGATGAACCCGTTGCTTTCAACTATGTGACCCAGAGGAAGATAAGGAACCTGCCCCTGGTTGGGAACGTTGATGTTGGTGTAGAGCGTTCTGGCTCCCATGAGGGAACGTAGGATATCCACCCCTTCCTCGTTTGTTTCCTTGCTGATAAGCTCATCATCGGTGAACAGTTTTTCCCGCTTGCGAACAGCTTCCCGCTCTCTCCATGCATAGGGAGTACGAATGACTCCAAAGCTGTGCAACTCTTTCTCTTCGGAGAGATACCAGGGAACAAATTCAGCCAGATGACGGTCCCCCGCAGCCCCGAGTGCCCCGAAATTGCGGTAAAAATCCAAGGCGATGGTGTGGTCGCATTCGAACCATTTCTCTGCCTCAAGGCGTTTTTTTGCTTTTTCGGTGGTATCTGCAAAAATGTCAGGGTCATCACAGAGAGCAGCCACATGGCCCATCAGGTCCTTACCCTTCCAGCTTGCCTTGGTTGCAAAGGTGAAGTGATTCACCCCGCTGATATCGACGGCAATCTCTCTTCGATTCGGAGTCTCCACGCCGAACCAAGTACTCACTTTCTTGGCGAGGAAGGTCTGGATGTGGAACACCTCATGGCAGCAACCCATAGCCTTGATGGCGGGGAAAGCCTCATAGAGGGCTGCTGTGCAGAGTGTCATGGGATTGGTGTAGTTGATGACCCACGCATCGGGACAGTACCGCTCGATTGCCTTGCCAATGTCAAAGAACATGGGGAGCGCTCGTCTTGCGCGGAAAATGCCTCCAGGACCGGTGGTGTCACCCACCGTCTGCAAGACTCCATACTGTTCAGGGAGTATGAGGTCGTTGTAACGGTAGCTTGTTTTTCCCGGCTCGATGGAGATGACCACCAAATCTGAGCCTTCCAGGGCTTGGGCAAGGGATGATGAGCTGGTGATATGAAAGCGGTCGGCTTTCCCATTGAGACGGAAAATCCTGTTTCCCACCTCCACATTGTTGCTTGCAGCTTCAGCATCGATGTCATACAGGCAGATTTTCCCTTGGACATCCTCTGCTCCTGCAAGGTCGCGCATGAAGGTGATGGCCCAAGCACGGCCACCTCCCCCGATGATACAGATATTCACGTTGGTCATGGTTCCTCCTAACCTTTCAGACCCGTGGTGGCAATGCCCTCCACGAGATACTTCTGCAAAAAGATGAAAATGATCATGCAAGGCATGATGGACAGGGTGGCCATGGCGAACATGGCACCGTAGTCAGATGAAGAACTTGGGTCACTGAAGAGCTTCAGAGCCAAGCTTACCGGATACATATCGGATGAATTGATGTACAGCAAGGCAGAAAGGAAGTCGTCCCACCGCCAGATGAAGGAGAAGATGCCGCTGGTAATAAGGGCAGGGACCGTAAGGGGGAGCATGATGCGCCCGAAAATCCCATACTTGGAGCAACCATCAATCACTGCCGCCTCATCCAGATCCCTGGGAACCCCTTTGATGAAGTTGTAGATCAGATAGACGAAGAATCCTTGGGTTGCAAAATAGTAGGGAATGATCAGAGGCCGGAAGCTGCCTACCCAACCCAACTTCTGGTACCACAAGTACTGCGGAATCATGAGAACTTGGGCGGGGAGCATCATGGAAACGAGCATCAACGAAAAGAGGATCTTGCGACCCTTGTACTCACAACGGGCAAAACCGTATGCCACCAATGCCGAACTGGCAATGGTACCGGCGGTTGCCAGCGTGGAGATGAAGAACGAATTTCTGAAGAAAGTGCTGAATCCCACCTTGGCAAAGCCTTTCCAGCCGTTTCTGTAGTTGTCCAGAATGAACTTCTCCGGTAGCAGGTTGTTGGCGGTAGCGAAGATGGTGTTGCTCTCCTTGAAGGAGCTCATGATCATCCAGGCCAGGGGATAGACCATCACGATTCCAAAGAGACAGATGATGATGTGATACAAGACCACTGAGTGTTTCTTTTGTTGCAGCATGGCTTACTCCTCTCCCTCAAAGACCCAGAATCGTTTTGTCAGGAACAGAAGCGACGTGATGAGGCCAATGATGATGAGCATCAGCCATGCCAGTGCCGCAGCATACCCTGCATTGAAGTACTCGAATGACTGCCGATAGGTATAGACCATATAGAAGAGGGTGGAATTGAGCGGTTTGCCTTGAGTGATGATGTAGCACTGGGTGAAGGCAAGAAAGCCGTGGATCATCTGCATCACGAGATTGAAGAAGATGGTCGGGGTGAGCAAGGGCAGGGTAATACGGGTGAATTGCTTCCATTTCCCTGCTCCATCCACCAGGGATGCTTCATAGAGGGTTACGGGAATTTGCTTCAGGGAAGCGAGGAAAATCAGCATGGAAGAGCCAAACTGCCACACAGAGAGGATGATCAGTACCCAGATTGCCGTATGGGTGCTGCCAAGCCAGGCGAAATCAGTCTGGATGCCTATGACCGCCAAGAGACGATTCAGAACTCCGTCGGAGGCAAACATCCGCTTCCACAGGATGGAGACTGCAACCGAACCACCGATGATTGAGGGCAGGTAGTAGACTGCTCGGTAGAGTCCTGTTGCCTTGGTGGTCTGCTTGAGCATCATGGCTACAAACAAGGCAAAGGCAAGGCGCAGGGGGACTGAGACAAGGGCGTAGTAGAAGGTGACGGCGATGCTCTTGTAGAAAAGAGGATCGTCAGTAAAAATTTTGAGGTAGTTCTTCAGTCCGATGAACCGGGCTGGTGCAAGGATATTGTATTCACTGAGCGAGTACCCGAGAGACATGACCATGGGTACGATGATGAACAGAAAGAAGCCGATGATGAAGGGCAGGGAAAATATGATTCCAGCGACATCATCACGGTAGAAAAATTTCTTGGCACTCAAGCCAGGGGAATTCGTTGTGTGTTGCATGCTATCCAACTTTAGAATGATTGGTGTACAAATCCTCGGCTCCCGAAGATGGGAGCCGGGAATATTTCAATTCTGAAACGTGTGTGTTTACGCGTTATTTGGCGAGAATCTTGTTGGCTTCGGTGAAGAACTGCTGTGCAGCCTGCTCTGCAGTAATTTTTCCGTAGCACACCTGTTCACGCAACGACCCGAGCAGACGGCTTGCTTCGTTTGCAGCAATCGGGGAGGGCGGGTTTACCGGGCTTGATTTGGGTGCAACCACGGTATTGATGTACTTCACAACCTTCTGGTTGATCTCATCAAGCATCGGAGCGATATGCTCACCGACTTTGCTGGATACCGGGACACCCCGTTCGCACAGCAGGTAGGAACCGGCTTTCTCGGAGTTGAGCCAGTAGTTGAGGAACTGCACAGCTTCGCGGGGATTCTTCGACTTGCTGGAGATGACCATGAACTGGCTCGGCTTGAGGTAGTTGGAGAGTTTGTGGTTGTCGCTCGGCCAGTTGGTGACACCGACCTCAAAGTTCTCAGCATTGGCAGCCTTCTGGGTGGCTGGAATCTGGTTGGCCCAGAAGAATGCGCACCAGGAGCGGGCATCCTTGGAAGAGCCGTATACAAGGGGATCCTGCTCGACGGAGCGAAGCACACGTTCGACGAAAATGGATGGACTTACCATCCAGCCTTCCTTGATGCCCTGTTCATAAATCTTGAAGAAGGGGACGAATTCCTGGGCGGAAGGAACACCAAGGCCTCCATCAGTGTAGAGAATATGACCCTTGGAACGCATGTAATAGTCGAGGTAGTTCTCACTGTCACCGTAGTCAATATTGGTCTTGATGCCGGTCTTCTTGTACACTTCCCGAGCGATTTCGATGAATTCGTCGATGCTCATGTGGTCTTTGGCCGTAATGCCGATACTATCGAGCAGATTCTTGTTGTACAGCAGGGCAGGGGCAGTGGTGGCGATCATCATGCCATAGACCTTGTCACCCTCAGTAGCAACACTGCTGACACTTTCAGGGATGTTGGAAAGGTCGAGTGTACCGTCTTTGATGTAGGGAGCGAGGTCAAGCAGGAGTCCATTGGTTTCATACTGGTTGATGTACTTGTAGTCCATCTGGATGACATCGGGAAGCGCATTGCCTGCAGCCGAAGTGGCTAGCTTGTTCCAGTAGTCGGCCCACTCGTTGAACTGGCCGTCAATGACTACGTTCGGATTTGCTTCCATGAAGGAATCGATGACATTCTGGGTGATTTCGTTTCTCTTCTGATTTCCCCACCATGAGACAGTCAGGTTGGCTTTCGCCTCTGCAGCTGCAGTTGCTTCTGCTTTTCCTCCTGCCCACAAGGCTGTGCATGCAACCAAGATGAGACATACGAGTAACGTGCGTTTTTTCATTTCTCAAACTCCTTTGATCAGCCTTCGCAGGCTGTGTGAGTATAGTCTGGAGTGGCATATGTGAAAACACAACCCAACAAAACCGACCTCATAGGTTACGAAACCGACTGATTTTCCGTATTTCATATTTCTGGTGGAAAGGAATAGTACAATACGCTAGGCTGGTAGGCAACAATACCCGGGAGACCCAAACGACTATGACTTTGAGCTTGGCTGCACTGAAAAATCGCCTTGATGCGTTTTCGATGAAACGGAAATTGTTTTTCATTGTCCTTCTCTGCACCACCATCATTTCCCTCGGAGGCTTATTGGGATTGCTGGTTGTAAGCCGAGCGAACAATCGGCTTCTTTACCAGGCAATCGCGGAACACCTCAGTTATGCAAGCAAGGAGATATCAGACCGGCTGGAGACAATCGAGAAGATGTCCACCATGATCATCGAGGATCAGGAGATGCAGAGCAATCTTGCGATTCTCGCAGATGATGAACGATTGGACAAGATTTCCGATGCTTCCAAGAAACTCTATTCCTTGGTGAACAGTTATTACCGAAACTTCAAGGACAGTGGAGTTCAATTCATATCTGTATATGGAGATACCTATACCACCTATTCGAACCGGGTCTGGTCTGACAAAGAGGATCAAGCGGTACTGGACCACGTGTTGGCCCGTGCAAGACAAGCCGATGGTGCTCCTGTCTGGGTAGGGGAGAAAGGTGTCTTCCTCGGTCGCCTCATCAGGAGGCAGACCTATCCGCAGTGGCTGGAGGAGGTGGGAACCCAGCTCATTTCCGTCGATCTTTCACAGGTAATGAAGACCTCCATCGTGGAGACCAGCTTTTTCAAGGAGCGGGCGTATCTCATTTTCAACGGTGACTCCCTGTTGTATGGGAGTTCTTTCCTGAAGGAAGAGGAATTGGCTTCTTTCAAAGAGCGGGTCACAGATTCCTATGGCCTGATTCGGGAAGGGGGGCACCACTACTTCTATGTCAGGAAGACGATTCCATCCATGCAGTGGGACTACATCTGTCTTGTCCTCTATGACGATATCGTACGCACCATCAAGCTGTTTCAATTGCTGTTTTCTGCCTTGTTGGTGTTTAGTGTAGTGCTTTCAGCTCTCTTGGGGCATCGCCTGATCAACTCTCTCTTGCGTCATTTGGATGTTCTTCTTCGCAAGATGGCCTCATTTGGAAAAGACAGTACATCTGTTGTTGAGCTTGGCCCGGAGTACTCTGACAGGAAGGATGAGATGGGGCAGTTGCACCGGCAGTTCGATAAGATGGCCAATGAGATCCATCATCTGATCGAAGTGAACTATCGCTCGCAAATTCTCTCCAAGGAAGCCCAGATCAGAGCTTTGGAGTATCAGATCAATCCTCACTTCCTCTACAACACGCTTGAATCCATCAATTGGAGAGCGAAAGCTGCAGGAATTACTACCATCTCGGTAATGGTTGAGTCACTTGGTGCGTTGTTGCGCGAAACCCTCAACCAGAAAGATACCGTGCATACGCTGGGAAAGGAACTTTCGATTGTACAGTACTACATGAATATCCAGCAGCTTCGCTTTGAGGATCGTCTGGAGTTCCGTAATGAGATCGGCGAGCAGTATCTTTCACTCACGCTGCCGAAACTTGTGCTTCAGCCCTTGGTGGAGAACGCCGTAAAGTATTCGGTGGAAAGCAATACAGAGGGGTGCACCATCATTCTCAGTGCAGAGGTTGAGGGCTCTATCCTTTCCTTGCTGGTAAAGAATACCGGTTCCCAGTTCCCTGAGAATCTGTTGGAAGATCTTGAGGCAAAACGCTATACCCCTCATGGGTTGGGAATCGGCTTGCTGAATATCAAGGAACGACTGGAACTTACGTACGGTTCCCAATTCAGGTTCTCTTGCCAGAACTGCGAGGATTATGCTGTTGCCCGGATTGCTTTGCCTTATGAGGAGACAGGTACATGCTGAAAGTCATTATTGCCGATGATGAATCGATTATCCGTGAAACCATTGCCCAGATGATTGATTGGGAGAAGCTTGGTCTGCAACTTGTGGGAATGTGCCGGGATGGTATCGAGGCATATAATATGATTCTTGATGAATCTCCAGATATCGTACTCACCGATATCAAGATGCCTGGTCTCTCAGGTCTTGAGCTGATCCGTCGGGTTCGTGAATCAAAGCTTCCTGTGCAGTTTGCAATCCTCTCGGGGTATGGGGAGTTCGAGTTTGCCAAGCAAGCCATGAGTGACGGGGTGAAATATTATCTGCTCAAACCTTGCAACGAGCATCAGATTGAGGAGTGTATGCTCTCCATTCGTGAGGATTGCCGGAAAGTACGTTCCCTTGACAGCATGCAGGAACAGCAGAACAGCCTTATGGGAATGCTTCACGATGCCACCATCACCAATGTCCTGCGTGAAGTGCTGACACTCAAACAAGTGGGTTTGGACGTGTTTGTTCCCTACGAGCAGTATCTGGATATGGAAAACTGTCAGTACTACCTTACCGAGGTTGCCCTTTTTTCCCTTGCAAAGGTGGAACTTGTCCTGACTCGCCTCCAAACAATCTTTGCGGCCAAAAAGCGAAGATTGAGCCTGCATGGGGTGTATGTGGAAGGGCATCTCTTCCTCTTCTTCCCTTGGCTTGGCGGTGATTATCTCGAATTGGATGCAGTGCTGAAAGAGGTCTCCTCCCAGCTCCCCGTACGGACTTGGTTTCCCGGATTGAAGCAACTGCTGCTCACCGTGCATGAGAAAGTCAAGTTGCAGGGAACCATTCATTGCATCCACTCATATCATGTCAGTCTTGTCTGCAATTTCAAGAATGTCATGGAGAGTTCTCTTGCAATCGTTCCCACCAAGGCTGGAGTCCCCTGGAATGTCCAAGCGATAGAAGCGTATCTGGGAGGAATTTCCAATGTGGATTTCCTCAGGCAGATGATTGCAGACCTCCTGCTCAAGTCTACTGCTCCTCCGATGGAAGTGGCCTCGTTTCTTTTGCAGTTGAGCCAAGAGAATGACCATGCATCAATTCTCCGATCGGCACTGGGGGAGTTTTCCCGCCTCAATGCCGCCATGGAAACCCCTTCCTCTGCATTCATGGAACGGTTGATAGCCATCCTTGAAGAGCATCTGGGAAATCCGAACCTTTCACTCAAATGGATTTGCCAGAATCACTTGTTCATGAATGTTGATTATGCAAGCAGGAAAATCCTTCGTGAATCAGGGAAGAAATTCTCCACGCTTCTGGCTGAATTAAGGGTCCAGCATGCCAAACAGCTTCTTCTGGAAACCGACGACGTCAAGATGCAAACTATTGCCGAGCAGGTGGGATGCGGCAACAATCCCCAGTACTTCAGCCAGCTTTTCAAGAAAGTGACAGGTCAGACACCATCCGCTTTTGTGAAGCAGATGCGGTCGTAGGGGCGATTTGGATATTGGGGAAACAATTATGGAAATGGGTTCATCCCTCCAATAGAAAGGAAAACCAGAAGCAGGATTGCTGGACACTTTACTCTTTCAGTTGCCTTCCTGCTGGTCTAGGCCGTACACTCAATCCAGACCTTTGGAGGTACGCATGGATCGGAAGACCTATCACAGTAGTGTTCAGTTGTTGGTGCTTGCAGCATTCTTGGCTTTGGTGGTTGTACGGTTTTCACTTTTTGTTTCACTGTTGTCGAAGCTGTGG
>JBFWKK010000082.1:0-8175 GCA_050252715.1 Sphaerochaeta sp.
TTGCGCTCTCCCCTACGCAATGCTACATTGAGCCCATATTAGTGAGGAGGGAAGCTATGAAAGAGAGGAAACGAGCACCCCGCCTGTTGTATTGCCTTCCCTTGCTTGTACTCTTGCTCACTGCCTGCACATCCTTTATGGATATCTCTGCCACCCAATCCCTCTATCGTGGGGGAAACTACAGCTCAGCCTATGAAAATCTTCTCCTTGAGGCTCCTACCCTCCTAAAAAAGCAGGGTCCCATCATTGTCAACTATGACCTTGGAATGCTCAGTCGATTACATGGCGACTACCAGGAATCGAACAACTACCTCAGTGAATCTGAACGTCTGATTTGGGAAGCCTATACAGAGAGTGTCTCCGGAAACATTGCATCTTTCATTGTAAATGACAATACCAAGGAGTACCAAGGGGAAGACTATGAGGATATGTATCTCAATGTATTCAAGGCATTGAACTTTCTGCACTTGGGCCAGGAGGAAGAAGCTCTGGTGGAGTTGAACCGAAGCATTGAGAAACAAACATTCCTGAAGCAGAAGTATGAACAGTACGAGAGACAGGTCAGTGAGTATGCAAGGGAGGAAGGATTGGACATTCCCTCCCAACAGGTATATGCGGCCTCTTTCTCCACCAGTGCATTGGCAAACTATCTTACTGCAGCGGTGGCCCAGTCCCTAGGAGAGGAAAATACCTTGGGCTATGCCATGGACCAAGTACGACATGCTTTTTCCAGCCAGAGAGCCCTCTATCAGTTTGCAATTCCCTCTGTTGTCTCCCTGAAGGACGATCCACTGCCTTCTGACGGGGCCAGGGTGCACCTTGTCGCATTCAGTGGGCAAGCTCCACTCAAGGAAGAACGGGTGGAAAAGGTCTACGTCTCCCCCTACAACCGAGCCAAGATCGCCTACCCGGTCCTTACCGGGCTTCCCTCCATGGTACAGGCGGTGAGGATAACCATCAACGGGACTGAACGAATCGAGCTGCAACGTATTGAATCCATACGGGCGGTTGCCATTGACACATTCAAGGCGAAAAGTGAATTGATAAAGATGAAGGCCATTACACGGGCGATGGCGAAAGCGGTGGGGATTGCCCTCTATGATGAATATGCTTCCCGTGATAATGATGTATCGATCGGGGAGGAGCTTCTGGGGATGGTCTTCCGGATTGCACGAAATGTTACAGAGAGTGCCGATGTACGAAGCACCCACTTCCTGCCCTCTGAGGCATGGGCCTCCTACATCGACCTTCCCCCAGGCAGCTATACCATCACCACTGAGTTCCTCAATGCCTCCAACCAAGTCCTCTATCGCAGCCCTGGGAAATCAATCGAGCTCCAAGCGGGGAGCGTGCAATTTATTGAAGCATTCTGCCCCAATTGATCATACACATTCCTCATTCAACGCTAAAGAGAAGTAAGATACTGCTAGCGCTCATCTTTTTCGTCGCCCCGCTGTACTATTTCATCATCCAGAGATTTTTTGGATGATTTCTTGTGTTTCTCTTGTTCTTCAGAATCCCATGGAAAATCGGTTTCATACTCCTTGGGTCTTCTGATTGTCTCTCTTGCATGCCTTCTCATAGTCAATCGCTCCTTTCCAAACGAAAAACCAGCAGGGGAAGGTATCCCCTATAAGAAACATCATACCACAAGCTGAAATCGTCAAGCTGTAAAACTGTTGCTGGAGAGAAATTCCAGCAGGACTTGAAACACCAACTCCTTTTCTCTCTCCATAAGCACCTCATGACGCATATGCTCAAACACTCTACAGGAGATGTTTCGGTATCCGACTCGCTCCAGGCTCCGCTTCGTGTCAGCAAGACCTCTGCGTCCCCCTGGAATTGGGTCATCCTTTCCCGTAATGGAAATGATGGAAAGCTCACTCTTGGCCGGATGAAACGCTGAAAAGTCGTGGAGTCGCCTTACTGCATCGAAGATGGTATCGATACCAGCAAGCTGGTACTTGAAGTTCTTTCGATAGGGGTCATAGAGCCGCTCCCTGACAACCTCAGGATCAGAGCAAACCCATTTCAGATTGGGGGAAGTGGTGAGTTTTGTCGAGATCATACCATAGCCATGGGGAGTCAGAAATACCATCATCACCCTCACAAAAGCCTTTGCAAATGAGATTCCTCTGACATAGCAGGGAGTACCGGTCATTACCACTCCAGCAAGTTCATGGTCGTAGGAGGCAAGGTAGAGTCGTGCTATCATGGATCCAAAGGAGTGTCCCAACAAAAAGAGTGGCAAATTCGGATAGAGTCCCTTCAGGAATTTGGTAATGATGTGCTGGTCCTCAATCAGGACATCCACACTGGGCAGATACCCCCTGACAAAGTGTGCATCAACTGAATCTCCATGCCCACGTTGGTCACTTACCAGAACGCAGTAACCTGCCTCTTGCAGAAAGAGTGCTACCTGTTCATAACGACTCTTCACCTCCGCTGCCCCGTGAATGATTTGGACAATCCCTTTGGGGTTGGCTGGACGATAGAGCAAGCATGAGATAAAGAATCCATCAAACGAGGGTATGAGAGTCGGCTCCATGCGATTAGTATTATGCATCTAACAGACGAAAACAAGCAGAAAAATTCCAAGTGATGGACGCTTACCATGCAAGAAGAAACATACGGGGAGATACGGGATCAAACCGTACCCTGCAATCACACTAGGATTAGATGGTAGAGCATCAGCTGAGCAGTTGTTCCACTTTTTGGACTATTGCGATATCAGCCTCAGCCCAGTCGGGCTGCCAGAGCTCCTCCTTCCTCAGCCAGCGGCATGCCTGATGCTCAAGCAATGTAATATCGCCATCAATGCGCCTGCCCTGGTATGCATGCATGAGGATGTAGAGCCCCGGATACTGGTGTTCAACCCTGAGAAAGTATTGTTCCACTTCTATAGTAATTCCAAGCTCTTCCTGGATCTCTCTCTTCAAGGCTTCTCTGCCGCTCTCCCCAAGTTCCAACGTACCACCAGGGAACTCCCAAGTTCCCCCCTGAGGTCCCTGGTCTTTTCTTTGCGCAGCAAAGACCCGATTATTCTCGATCAGCACCAATGCAGCCACTTCTATCTGTTTCATCAAGAATATCCTAGCAGTCATGGGCAATCTTGAACAGGAAAATTTTTGCTTTCAGTACCAGCTTTTCACCCATTGCACGAATTTTCTCTTACAATTTTGCAAAATTTGTTCAATACCATCTGTGGTTCAATTGACATTCTCCTGTGACCATGCTAGGGTTCAATTGCTTTGATTTTTTGCGTTGCAGCTAGTCCCTTACCCTCTCTATGTTCGTGTTCTTCTTTGAATCCCATCAGCAGACAGGTTAAACGTTCGAAACTGCGCCAAAATGAGCAAATACTTTTTGAAGACAGGCTAAGGGCCTGTAAAGGATGCTTTGAATGGCAAAGAAAATTTATGTTGGTAACATGAGTTACAACACCAGCGAAGAGGAACTTCGCGACCTGTTCGCCCAGTACGGTACCGTATTGAGTGCAAACATCATCATTGATCGCGAGACCCGCCGCCCCAAGGGCTTCGGTTTCGTAGAGATGGAAGACGATTCTGCTGCAGTAGCTGCAATCAGCCAGCTTGACGGCCAGGATTTCGGCGGCCGCAATCTTCGTGTAAACGAAGCTATTGCTAAGCCACGCCCGAGCTACAACCGTTACTAAGCTGTTGTAACAGGCACATCAGGAACCCTTCGGGGTTCCTTTTTTGTAGTTTGGAACAGACAAAACCACTGGTAGAGAAGAGAGCCTCTTCCCTACCAGGGTTGCTGTAATAGTGTTTACAGGTTTTCGCTATTGGATCCAATTGTAAGCAACATTGATGGTTGCTCCGGATGACGGAACCGATGATCCATAGAAGATTATGGAATTGCTTGCTTCATTGTATCCCCAACCATCCGTATTCGATCGTGGTACTGCCACACTATTTACATAGACAGCAATAGTCGAGCTGATCGGTGTATTGGTCAGTACAAACTGACTTGAGGCTCCCCCAGCATCCGTTGCAATGGAGGTCATGATATTTGCAAACTGTGAGGTATCCCCAATACTTGCGATCGATCCACCGGTTGCATTAGCCAGGTCGTCATACTGCCCTGCATATCCCGTATCAATAATGGTGTAGACCTTATATCCATTGGCAACAAACAAGTTGTTATTCACATCAAATGAGCCAGAATACTGACTTTGCTCATCACTCATGATGATCACCGACATACTCGCCCCATTTCTCGGATGTCCTGCTGCCGTCACAGATCCGGAGGAATCAAGCGCTAGCTCCGAAAAATAGATGCCACGCTCGGTCGCAGAACCGCTTGTCCCAGGTGTAACGTCAGATTGGAACTGACTCTGATCTGTGGTAAACCCAGAACCACGCAATGATTGACTGTCTGTGGTGATGACACCAACTTGGAAATCCAACCCAGCGGAGGACATCTTCGACCAGAACTCATTAGCGGCGGCACTGATTGCAGTTTGCTCATCGTACATGCTTCCAGAGTTATCAACAACAAACAGGAAATCTGCAAGATTGCCACCCCCCTGTGCGGAGAACGCATCATTCGTCGTCATCAGGGTACTTGTCTGTGTCCCAAGGTTGGTCCCATCAACAATGCCGTTTACAATCTCCTCGTTTACAGAGAAGAGGGATGAGGGGGTAATACTGGACAAGACAATGATTTCATTGGAACTGACATAGCGAACAGTAATTGAATACCTGAATTCTGTATAGGTACCACTTGAAGGCAGTTCAGAGGGCAAATCTGCAATGGTCCCTCCTTGTACTGAAGCTCCGATCAGGCTAAGAAGCTGATTATTGACGCTTATCACAGTAACAGGAGTTGCAATTGTATATGAGTAGTGTGCAGTAATCATATCACCTGCAGAATTCTGTCTCTGGCTGATCAGACTCATTGAAGATGCAGTTTGATCAATCAAATTTGTTCGTGATTGTAAAACTGAAGAGGCATCACTCTCATTGCCATATGCAGGAGTAACGGCACAGAATGCAGCCAGGTCACCACCGGTGTCTTGGATCACAGCACCTTCAAAATCACCGGTAGGCTGCACGGTCGGAATAACAAGACCCTGCGGAACGTACATCCGGTAACTCTGGAACTGAATATCAGACACAGGGGTGTAGGACATGTTGCCGGTACTTATGGATAGGCTTGCAGTACCCGATACATCCAGGGATGTGAAATCGACAGCAGCTCCCTGTGCATCAGTGGCTGTGGTGACAGGACTCGAGGTAGCATCAATCTCATATCCCAGTGCATACAACTGATTGAAGAACTGTATTTCCATATCCCACGTACCTGGGAATACCTGTATCGTATAGGTCCCATCAGTAGAGATGCTCACTGGCAAAGAAAGTGGATCAAAAACCACAATCTGTGAATCACTTACCCCACTCCCAAGACCGGTGAGTGTAATCTGCACCTCAGAGGGAGTGAAGAAGAATCCAGAGGTGGTTGTTGGCAGAGCTCCACTATTGCCAATGATATGGCTGGCAATCTGAGCTCCATTCACCAAGAAAGTTGCTGAGAGACTGTTATCAGAGACGACCTGCTGAATAAAGGTTTCCACATCAGCTGCATCAATTGCACTGAAGTTGGTACCGGCGCTCTGGTCACTGGCAATCAAGTCCCAAAAGACTCTGCCTCTTGGAGTTGTCCCCCAGTTTATGGTTCCTGTGTTCTCGCCAGGCATGATGTCGATTGTCCCATAGATATCATACCCTGGAATGGGCGTGCCGCTGGCATCAATTGCTGATACCTTGATGGCTCGGTTTACACCGATGGGAATATCGCTGATCGTTATCGAGGCAGACCCACTTGTATCCTGCAAGGTATGGGTACTCGTCAACGGGGTCGCAATATTGTTTCCTCTGATGGTCACCTCAATTGAGACAATGGAGGAAAGATGTATTGCCCGCGTTCCCCCTTCTGAAACCCCAGATTCCGTTCGGGACAATACTTGCAACACAGATCGGTCGATTGTAAGATTCAGTGTTCCTTCTTCTTCGTCCACTGCATTGAATACATCACAGGATGTGATAACGAAAAGCATTACAATAATGCAGAGAACCAACAGTCTGCTACGATTCTTCATTTCATTCCTCCAATAGTGCCTCAAGGCATTCTCTCAAACGTGAGTACAACTTCATCAATCCAAACTGTATCTGCTCCATGGGAAACCGAACCATCTTTTTGGTAGGTCCAGTGAAGCTCATAGTGCTGGCCTGCAGGAATATCGAGCGTTTCCTCGTAAAGATTCCAGCTGTGATTTCCACTTGTATTAATCTTACTTGTTCCATCCACATAGAACCTGAAATAATCCCAACCACCCTCTGTGGAGGTTGCGTAGTAGAATTGGATGTGTTTGAGCTTATAGCCTGCTGGAACGGTATCTGAGAGCGTAAAGGAACTGCTTTGGCTGTTCCCAATATCACCATTGCAGAAAGAAGAGATTCCGGCATAGGCATTACTTTGGGTTACGAGCCAGGCTTGATTTCCAGAGGAAGTTCCCACCATGGTATCAAGTGAATCTTCAAATCCATAACTCTCCTGATAATTCTGCAACAAGAGAGCATAGCTCGAATCCAGTGTTAGGTTACCGGAAAAATCGAGCGGACCCGGCAAGGCAATACTGGCCCCTGATGCATCCACCAATTCGGTTGCGCTCATTCCCGGAGTTGAGACATCTACCGTATAGGCATGCTGATACAGACCCCCCATCAAGACCAGTTCAACTAGCCACCTGCCTGGGAGAACAGAGAAGGTGTAGGTCCCATCCCCTGAAAGCACCTGCTCGCTCGAGGCAGGGTCGAGGATCCGGATCCTGGAATCCGGGACTCCAGTCCCCAATCCATGAACTGCGACAGAAACCGTGCTGGGAGTGATCACATAGGCATTGGACTGAGGAATCACTCCATTTGCTTGCATGAGATCCATGGCTAGACGATCGGCATCCACGAAACTGGGATGATCCAGAGCGTTGTCAGTAATGATTTGCTGGACCTTTGCCTCTATCGGTTCAGGATCCAAAGATGCATACTGTGTCGCATGGGTTTTGTCATGCTGCAAGAGAAGCCAATAGACGCTACCCAAAGGAGTCGAATCCCAATGAACAGTAATTGAATTCATCCCAGGGACGATATCAGCAAGACAGTACAGCACCAATCCTGGGACAGGATCTCCATTGCCGTCGAGAGCTTCTACTTGTATTGCATGGTTTATTCCTACAGGAATATCGTGCATGACAACCGTCGCATTTCCTGGTGCCATCTGAAAGTCTTGTGTGATGGTAGGAGAGATATTGCTTCCTGCAATCGAGACTCGAACAGCAATGATATCCGAAGGAAGCAAGGCTCTGCTTGCATTGCTACCGACACCAAGGCTGTCTTCCCACCGGATGGTGACATCTCCCACTTCCATCTCGCTTTGAGTGTTCAAAGAACAGGAGGTGGTACATGCAACAATGATTGTCAGCATTATCACAAACCATGTTGGACGCTTCTTATCTTTCTCCATCTCACAAACACTCCTGTAGTATTTTCATCAAAATGTGATGGTAATCCCTGCTTCGGTTTCTACGATATGAAAGGTAACCTCTCCCTTGAACTTTGTATTTTCTTCTGTTGTGCCCTCAATGGATACGGTGTGACTGCCAAAACCAAAGAAGTTTGCTTTCTTCGAAAGAATATTCTCATTCTCCCCAATGATTTGGTCCTCATATGCCCACTTGGAAGTACTGACACTCGAAGAGAGTGCTGTTTCATCATATTCGAAGGTTATATATTCTGAGATTGCAAAATCGCGTCCCTGAACAGGACGCTTGATTGGTATGGTACTAGTAGTATCTGAATCACCAGATACGATGCTCTCTTCACATGATGCTATGCCAAGAACAATGAGACCAATACAGATAATGACAAACCATAGGGAACCATGCTGTTTCATGAATTTCCTCACCATCCAAAGGCTTGGCAAGGTACCTAGCCCTTCACCAAGCGCTCTGCTTCTCAACATCCTAGTACATTGCAACTACAATACACCAAACGTTCCAGCCTATTCAGCTCATGCTCCCAAGTTAGCAAAACGTTACATGTCATATGTCAGAGGAAACACAGCATTTCTAATCACTAGGCTAGCATCATTATT
>JBFWKK010000083.1:0-7797 GCA_050252715.1 Sphaerochaeta sp.
GGAGTCACAGACAGACTTTACCTCATCCAAGCGGTGGGATATGAATATGATGGTGACATGTTGTTGGCGCAGTTTCCCAATAATCTTGAAGAGCTCCCCGGTCTCCTTCTCACTCAAACTGGCAGTGGGTTCATCCATGATGATCAGCTTTGCCTTTGAATTGACGGCCTTGCAAATCTCAACCATCTGCCTCCTGCCTACGCCAAGAAGACCAAGGGGTGTGTTTGGATCAATATCCATTTCAAACTCAGATAGGATCTTTCTTGCCTGCTCAACCTGGCTCTCCCTGTCCAGAAACTTGTTGCGCTTCTTCAACTCCCTGCCAAGAAAGATATTCTCAGCAACAGTCATATAGTTGACTTGGTTGAGCTCCTGATAGATGCAAGAGATACCCAGTTCCATTGCCTGGTGAGGGATCAACGCTTGAAAGACCTGTCCATCAAAGAAAATCTCACCATCGTTGGGAGCATGAGCACCTGCAAGAACCTTTATCAAGGTAGACTTGCCGGCACCGTTCTCACCAACCAATCCATGCACTTCACCGCTGGCCACATGCATGGTAACTGCATTCAAGGCAAGTACCCCTGGATAGCGTTTGGTTATATTTCTAAGTTCCAATATATGCGTGGCTTCTTTCACTGATTCCCCCTTCCAAGAGTTGCAAAGCGATGCATCCCTTTTCTCTCTGCAAGGAACTGGTATCTTTGCTTCATGTTTGAAAACGTTACCATAAATCTATGCTTACATCACTTTTGTGATTTGTCAAACACTTTTTTCAGTACATAGGGTTTAAGCCCTACAGTACTCGATATCTTTTTACCTTTACAAACTGTGGGAATATGGTATACGCTGTACGTATTTGATAACGTTTTCAAAATCGTCTATTCCAAAGGATAGCCGAAAGGGAGAAGTAATAACCATGAGTGAAGTCTTGAAAGTAGGTATTATCGGTGCCGGGCGTATTGGAAAATTGCATGCAGAGAACATTACCAGACTGGTCCCCTCGGTCAAGGTGGTTGGCATTAGCGATGTCATGATGAATGAAGAGATGGAGAAGTGGGTGCACTCATTGGGAATAGAGATTGCCACGAAGGATCCTTCCCAGTTGATAGATCACCCTGGAATTGATGCGATTCTGGTATGCAGTTCGACCGCTACCCACGCAGACTTCACGATGGCCGCAGCGAAGGCCGGCAAGCATATCTTCTGTGAGAAGCCAATTGACCTCTCGGTCCAGAAAGGACTGGAGGCCATCAAGGTGGCAAAGAAACATCAGGTCAAGCTACAGCTTGGATTCAATAGACGCTTCGACCACAACTTCCGCCATGTCCATGAACTGGCTTCCAGCGGAAAGGTCGGTGATGTCCATATTGTGAAGATCACCAGCCGTGACCCGGCTCCCCCGGCTGCCTCCTATGTAGCAGTCTCCGGTGGCATCTTCCTGGATATGATGATCCATGACTTTGACATGGCACGCTACCAAGCAGGTAGTGAGATCACCAGCGTCTATGCAACCGGTGCCGTCCTGGTTGATCCGGAAATCGGCAAGGCTGGGGACATCGATACCGCAATAGTCACGCTCACCTTTGCAAATGGGGCGATTGGGGTAATCGACAACTCCCGCCAGGCAGTCTATGGCTACGACCAGCGACTAGAGGTGTTTGGGAGCAAAGGTTCTGCCCAGGCTGAGAATGACAGAGAGACCAATGTAACACTCTCGACTTCTGAGCAGGTGTCCATGGACAAGCCACTCTACTTCTTCCTCGAACGGTATGAGGACGCATTCGTCGACGAGATCTCCTCCTTTGCTGAAGCAATCCGCGAGGATAAGGAGGTCGTTGTCAGTGGTGAGGATGGACTTGAGAACATGGTTGCAGCTCTTGCTGCAGGCAAGAGCCTAAAAGAAAAACGAGTGGTCACCATTGCAGAAATGAAACAGGAATTGGGACTGTAGAGAAGAGAAGGAGAAATTATGGCTACGATACGACTTACCATGGCTGGGGCGTTGCTTCGGTTCCTGGATAATCAATATGTTTCCTATGATGGGGTTGAAGAGAAGTTTGTCGAAGGTGTCTATGGTATCTTCGGTCATGGTTGTGTGGTAGGAATTGGGGAGGCATTGGCCTCACAGGAGAACAAGTTGCCCTTCTACCAAGCAAAGAACGAACAAGGTGCTGTTCATGCCGCCACTGGATTTGCAAAAGAGCATAACCGCAGAAGAATCATGGCAGTCACTTCATCCATCGGACCAGGTGCATTGAACATGGTAACCGGTGCAGGTACAGCCACAGCAAACCACATTCCTGTACTGCTTTTGCCCGGTGATGTCTTTGCCTGCAGGCAACCCGACCCGGTTCTCCAGCAGATAGAGATCCCTCATGACTATACCAATACAGCAAACGATGCATTCCGCTCGGTAAGCAGGTACTGGGATCGGATCAATCGCCCAGAACAGCTGATGAGTGCAATGCTTAACGCGATGCGTGTACTCACCGACCCAAGCGAGACCGGTGCGGTAACTGTCGCACTCCCCCAGGATGTTCAGGGTGAGGCTTATGACTACCCCACTGAGTTCTTTGAGAAGCGGGTACACTATATAGAAAGAAGAATTCCCAGTGAAGGACAGATCGCCCGGCTTGCAACTTTGGTGCAAGAGGCGAAAAAACCACTGGTCATCTGTGGCGGAGGAGTCCGATACAGCGAGGCAGGAGACGATCTTGCTTCTTTCTGTGAACGCTATCATATCCCCTTTGCAGAGACCCAGGCAGGAAAGGGTACGATACTCTGGGACAATGCATACAACCTGAGTGGAATCGGGACCACAGGAAGCCAGGCTGCAAACCGTCTTGCAAAAGAGGCCGACCTGGTCATCGGGGTAGGAACCCGTTTTGGTGATTTTACCACCTGTTCAAAATGGCTCTTCCAGAATCCAGAATGCAAATTTGTCTCCGTCAATGTTGCACCTTCTGATGCCTACAAGCTCAACAGCACCCCGATCATCGCTGATGCAAAGCTTACGCTTGCAGCACTGAATGCTACTGCATCCCTCCAAGGGTATCAGAGCCATTGGGGCGAGCAGATCAAGAGAGAGCGAGATCTCTGGGACAAGGAAGTGGATCGTCTCTACAGTGAAGAGATTCCCTCCTCGCTCAGCCAAGCACGGGTATTGGGTGAGTTGAATGACCACCTTCTGCCTGCCTCCGCCATAGTCGTCTCAGGCTCAGGATCCATTCCCAGTGATATGCAACGGGTCTGGAGAACACGTATCAGGGGAACCTACCATATGGAGTATGCCTTCTCCTGCATGGGCTATGAGATCGCTGCTGCACTCGGAGCCAAGATTGCCCACCCCGAACGGGAGGTTGTGGCCATTGTTGGTGATGGAGCCTATACCATGCTGCACACTGAGTTGCTGACCTCAATACAGGAGGGCAGAAAGATCATCGTGGTGGTTCTGGACAATGCAGGGTTCCATTGCATTGACAACCTGCAACACAGCCAAGGCATCGTGCACTATGGCAATGAGTGGAAGCGAAGGGAAGACCATACAGGAAGACTGAGTGGCACCTCGCTCAGTGTTGATTATGCCTTGAACGCAGAAAGCTGGGGAGCCGTCGGACTCCATGCTGACTCCGTAGAAGAACTCAAGGATGCAGTCGCAAGAGCACTCAAAGAGGATCGCTCCACTGTAATTCACTGCCACGTTGCGCCAAAGTCCATGACCAATGGGTATGAATCGTGGTGGAGAGTTGGAACGGCTGAGGTTTCCACGAGAGCGGAAGTTGAGCAGGCATGGAAAGAGATGCAGGCAGAAATCGCCAAGACGAGACAGTTCTAAAAAGGATGGAGAACATGAGTACACAACAAATACATTTGGCTATTGCACCCATTGGGTGGACAAACGATGACCTTCCTGAACTTGGTGGAGCAATTCCCTTTGAGCAGTGTGTCAGTGAGATGGCTCTTTCTGGTTTTACAGGAAGTGAAGTAGGCAACAAGTATCCACGTGATACTGATGTGCTGAAGAAGGCACTGGAAATGCGGGGATTGCAGATCTGCAATGCTTGGTTCAGCACCTTCCTGACAACCCAGAGCTATGAGGAAGTGGAGAAGGCCTTTGTGGAACACTGCACCTTCCTAAAGACGATGGGTGCACGCATTGTAGGTGTCGCTGAACAAGGAAACTCTATCCAGGGAAGGCAAGATCTTCCTGTCTTCAAGGCAAAACCAGTCAACTCGGAAAGAGAGTGGAAGTTGCTCACCGAAGGGTTGAACCGGCTTGGGCAGAAGGCAAAGGAGATGGGAATGAGTCTGACCTACCATCACCATATGGGTACTGGAGTCCAAACAACCCAGGAGATTGACAGACTCATGGCTGAGACTGATGCAGAACTTGTCGGACTGCTCTATGACACCGGTCACCTGGTGTTCAGCGGAGAGGATCCGATGGACATTCTCAAACGCCACTACACCAGGATCCGCCATGTCCACCTTAAGGATGTGAGGGAAGCGTTGCGAGAAAAGGCTATCAAGGAAGCATGGTCATTCCTGAAGGGAGTCAAGAAAGGGGTCTTCACCATCCCCGGAGATGGAATGATTGATTTCAAGCCCATCCTCACCTACCTCAAGGATCAGGGCTACCAAGGTTGGTGGGTTGTTGAGGCCGAGCAGGATCCTGCAAAAGCCAACCCCCTTGAATATGCGATGAAAGCAAGAGCCTATATTCGAGAGACAGCAGGAATCTAAGCAAAAGTAATGAGATGCAGGGAAAGCACAACCTCTATGGCATGTGCTTTCCCTCATCGCCACCCATACGAAATGCATGAGAAGGGAATGCGTATGAATGACCAAGAATTGCAACAGCTGCAAATAATTGCAAAAAACATCCGCCGTGAGACAATTGATGAGATTGGACACTTGGGTGTTGGACACATTGGAGGAGCCTTGTCGGTTGTCGACATTTTAACACTCCTCTACTTCCGTCTAATGGAGCATATCGACCCAAAGAACCCAAGAAAAGAGGGACGGGACAAACTCGTACTCTCCAAGGGACATGCTGGTCCGGCACTCTACGCTGTGCTTGCAGAGAGGGGATACTTTCCCAAGGAGTGGCTTCTGACACTGAATCAGGGTGGGACAAACCTTCCAAGCCACTGTGATATGAATCGGACACCCGGTATTGATTTCACCACGGGCTCTCTTGGACAGGGAAGCTCGGCAGCTGCAGGCATTGCCCTTGCAGACAAGCTGAAGAACAGCCCAGCCTACACATACCTCATCATTGGGGACGGAGAGAGCCAAGAGGGACAGATCTGGGAGATGGCCATGTTTGCCGCCCAGTACAAACTGAACAACCTCATTGCCTTTACCGACTACAACAAGCTCCAGATCGATGGAAGCACCTGCGACATCATTGACTTGAAAGATATCCAGCAGAAGTGGCAGGGCTTCGGCTGGTTTGTACAGCGGGTCAATGGCCATGACATCCAGGCACTTGAACAAGCCGTTCTCCAGGCAAAAGCCCAGAGTGAACAACCTTCCATGATTATCTGTGACACCATCAAGGCAAAAGGTTTTTCCGGTGCTGAGGGATTGGCATCCAGCCACAATATGGCCTACGACTCACAGGTAGCGAAGAAGATAATCCAAGAGCTCATGGCTGATGAGGAAGGAGTACGCTCATGATTGACATTGCTGCAATAAAGGATTTCCGTTCCATCTATGCAGAAACCCTGATCGAGCTTGCCCAAGAGGATCCCAAGGTGGTTGTCTTCGAGGCCGACTTGATGAGTGCAACAGGAACAAAACACTTCAAGGATCTGTTTCCCAATCGTTCGATCAACTGTGGTGTTGCAGAGGCCAACATGGTAGGAATCGCCAGTGGTCTCTCCTCCCAGGGTTTCATCCCCTTCGTAAACACCTTCGGCTGCTTTGCAACCAGGAGGGCCTACGATCAGTTCTTCCTTTCTGCCAACTATGCACGGCAGAATGTAAAACTGGTAGGTTTGGATCCTGGAATTACCGCAGCCTTCAATGGCGGAACCCATATGCCGTTCTGCGATATCGCCCTTACCCGAGTAATCCCAGACCTTGTTGTTGTGGAACCAGCGGACGGGCATGCCGTACATCACCTGACAAAGGCGCTCTACTCCCATAAGGGATCGACGTATATGCGTCTGCAGAGAAAGGGAAATCCCATCTTCTATGATGCAAGTCAACCCTTCGAATTGGGCAAAGGCATCATTGTTCGCGACGGGAAGGATGTCACACTCATTGCAACAGGGGCTGTTATGCTCGAGCAGGCAATACTTGCATCCAAGGAACTGGAAAAAGAGAATATCTCTGCTGCAGTTCTGGATATGCATACCGTCAAGCCACTGGATAAGGACCTTGTCCTCTCCTACGCAAAGAAGACGGGCGCTGTTGTTACCTGTGAAAATGCACAGATGGCCGGTGGCATGGGTAGTGCGGTAGCAGAGTTTCTTGGCGAAGAGTATCCCACACCAGTCAAACGGGTGGGCATACAGGATCTGTTCGGGGAGGTTGGAACTGTTGGGTATCTCCAGCAGCGTTTCAACCTGACCTCAGAGCATATCGTACAGGCAGCCAAGCAGGCAATCGGGATGGAATAGAGCCAAGTCACCCCCTGTGCACCACGAAGTATGTCGGGCAAGGGGGAGAAGTAAAAACCAGATAGAGACTGCATGATCCCAGTGATATGCAGGAGAAACGTTAGATTTCCAAGAGGGAGAAACACTATGAAAAAGATCAAGGTCGGAGTAGCAGGCTATGGAGTTATCGGACAGCGACTCGCTGATGGAGTTGCCTTGCAGGGTGATATGGAGCTGGTAGGAGTTGCTGATGTAGCACCCACATTGAGTGTTCGTGCACTCAAGGAGAAGGGAATGCCCTATAAATTCTTCACGGCAATGCCGGATACTACCCAAGCACTGGAAGAAGCTGGCATCCCTATCAGTGGCAGTTTGGAAGATTTGGTGCAACAGGTTGATGTCATGCTCGACGCAACCAGCGCAGGGGTGGGACTGAAGAACAAGGAAATCTACAAGAAGTATGGCAAGAAAGCCGTCTTCCAGGGTGGCGAGAAGAATGCCATTGCCGATGTTTTCTTTCACGGCTATGCAAACTATGAGAAAGGACTTGGTGTTGACTATCTCAAGCTGACCAGCTGCAACACCACCGGTCTGATCCGTGCTGTTGACTGTCTCGACCGTGAGGTTGGAGCAGAGAAAGTTGCGATCACCATCATCCGCCGTGTTGCCGACCCAGGAGACTACCACCGTGGCTTGACTAATGCACTGCAGATGGACAAGGCTCCCAGCCACCAGGCAGTCGATCTGATGACCATCATGCCCCACGTGGAGGCAACCGGTATTCTCGTGCATACCCCGGTAACCCATGGACACATCATTACCGTGGTGCTGACACCAAAGAAGGACATCTCCGTTGAAGAGGCCATTGAAATCTTCGAGAAGCACCCCAGAATTCGTGTTGTATCCATCGATGAGGGATTCCTCGGCAATGCAAGTCTCTTCCGCTATGCTCGGGATCTCGGCAACCCAAGAGGCGACATGTATGAGATTGCTCTGTGGAAGGATTCAGTGGTAAAGAGCGGAAATGATCTGATGTTTGCCATCAACATTCCTCAGGAGTCAGTGGTAATCCCCGAGAACATCGACGCCATCAGAGCAGCGATGCAGATGCAGGGTGACCGTGAGAGCGGCACATCTGAGACCAACAAGTATTTGGGAATTGGATCATGGAAAAAGTAACCAGCAT